>JAYUAM010000305.1:0-4806 GCA_043741295.1 Acidimicrobiia bacterium | reverse complement strand
AGCTGTTCGAGACGTCGGGTCACCTCGCCTGGTACAAGGACGGCATGTACCCGCCGATGGAGATGGACAACGGCACGTACTACCCGAAGCCGATGAACTGCCCGATGCACTGCCTGATCTTCCGGTCGCGCCAGCGCTCGTACCGCGAGCTGCCCTTGCGCCTGTTCGAGCTCGGCACCGTGTACCGCTACGAGCGCGCCGGCACGCTGCATGGCCTGTTGCGCATCCGCGGGTTCACTCAGGACGACAGCCACATCTACTGCACCGAGGAGCAGCTGCAGGACGAGATCGCGTCGCTCCTCGACTTCGTCATATCGGTGCTGCGCGCGTTCGGCTTCGACGACTTCCAGTTCTACCTCTCGACCAAGGATCCGCAGAAGTACGTCGGCTCCGACGACATCTGGGACAAGGCCACCGCCGCGTTGCGCGCCGCGCTCGAGAGCCACGGCCTCTCGTATCTCATGAAGGAGGGTGACGCTGCGTTCTACGGCCCGAAGATCGACATCGACGTGAAGGATGCCATCGGCCGCCGCTGGCAGCTCTCCACGATCCAGGCCGACTTCACCCTGCCCGAGCGCTTCGGGCTCGAGTACGTGGGCGCCGACAACGCCCGCCACCGGCCGATCATGTTGCACCGCGCCCTGTTCGGTTCGATCGAGCGGTTCTTCGGCGTGCTGGTGGAGCACTACGCCGGCGCGTTCCCCACGTGGCTGGCCCCGGTGCAGGCCAGCGTGCTTCCCGTTGCGGCCGCCCACGAGGCGTACGCCGCCAAGGTGACGGCCGAGCTGAGCGCCGCCGGCTACCGCGTGGAGGTCGTCGCCGCCGACGAGACGCTCGGCAAGCGCATCGCCACGCAGAAGTCGGCGAAGGTCCCGTACGTGCTGGTGGTCGGCGAGACCGACGTCGCCAACGGCACGGTCGGCGTGAACGCGCGCGGCCAGCAGGTGGAGCGCGACGTCCCGGTCGCCACGTTCCTCGAACGTCTCGCCGCCGACGTCAGCTCGACGGCGTCGGCGCTACCAATGGGGCTCACCTCCGGCGCGTGAGCCGGGTGTCGACCCCGGAGTGGCGAGCGCGAGCGAGAGCAGCGCCTCGGTGACCGCCAGCGGGTCGATCGGCAGCCCGCGCGCAGCGAACCACGTGCCCACGTTGGCGACATCGCGCGCAAGGAAGGCCGGGCCCTGCGGGTTGCCGACGATGTCGACGATCTGCGGCAGGTCGATGAGCCACACCCGCTCGTGGTGGACGAGCAGGTTGTAGGCGCTGAGGTCGCCGTGGGCGTAGCCGGCCTCGGCGAGCTGGGCGAGCGACGCGTACAGGTCGCTCCACAGCGCGGCGAGTGTGGCCCGGTCGGGGCGCAGCTGGGCGAGGCGCGGCGCGGCGGTGCCGTCGGGTTCGCCGAGGAATTCGAGCAGAAGGCGATCGCCGTCGAGCTGCACGGGGTAGGGGACCGGTAGCCCGGCGCTCCACAGCAGCGATAGCGCGCTCATCTCGGCCCCCACCCACCGGCCGGCGATGAGGGAACGGCCGAATTCGGTGCGCGTGGTCATCGCCCGCATTTCTCGGCTGCGGCGCACCCGCCGGCCTTCGAGGTAACCGGCGTCGCGGTGGAACATGCGGTGCTCGCTGCTTCGGTAGACCTTGGCGGCGAGCAGGCACCGCCGGCCGTCGGGCGCGATGCGTTCGACGAGGCGGACATCGGCCTCCTTGCCGGTCTTCACGAGCCCGCGGTCGTGGTCGAGCGCGCCGTCGTCGATGACGAGCCAGTCGGGGAGCGGCTCGGGTCCGCGGGCGTCGGCCTCGGCGTAGGCCGCGAGGTTTGGGTCCTCGCCCGGGTCGGGCGCGGCACCGTCGGCGCCCGCGGCGAGAGCGGCAGTCAGCGAGATGGGTGGATGGTCGGCATCGTCCCAGTGGGCGCGACGCGAATGGGTGGACACGTGGTGGTTCCTCGTTCGGGTGGACGAGGACTCGTGGTGCGCGCGGTGGATGCGGGCGACAGTGCCCGCCTTCGGGCGTCAGCCTGGCGTGGTCACGAGAGCCTCGGGGCGGTCAGGCGTGCGTGAGCGATCGGCGACAGTCATGGTCGGTACCTCCACACGTTCGGTCGCCCGGCCGGCTTCGGCAGCCGACGGACGAGCGATGACCGCGACCCGGGCGGGGCGCGCGCCTGCATGCTCGCCCGGGGTCGCGACGAGCGCAACCGAATAAGGTCCCGGCGATGCTGGAGCGGCTCTGGAACGGTTGGCGGGCCACGTACGTGTCGACGGCCGCCACCTACGACGACCCCGACGACCACCGTTCGGTCTTCACCAAGATCCTCGCCTCGGGGCTGCCCGACGACGAGACCCACGTCGTCCATCGCGGCCAGCACTGCTTCGCCATCCTGAACGCCTATCCGTACGCCACGGGCCACACGCTCGTGCTGCCGTACCGCGAGGTCGCCGCGCTCGAAGAGCTGTCGGTCGAGGAGACGGTCGAGCTCTGGGCGACGACCACCGACGCGGTGCGGGCGTTGAAGGCCGCCTACCGGCCGGAGGGGTTGAACGTCGGCATCAACCTCGGCCGACCGGCCGGCGGGAGCGTGAGCCAGCACCTGCACGTGCACGTCGTTCCCCGGTGGACGGGCGACGCCAACTTCATGACCGCCGTGGCCAACACGCGCACGCTGCCAGAGTCACTGCCCGACACCGCGGCGAAGGTCCGGGCTCACTGGCCGGCCTGAGGTCGGCCCGAACTGCTCGCGGTCGCGCGCTCCCTTGACTTTCCGGGGGCGCGGGCGTTCAACCTCCGGGAAGGCGACCACGATCAAGAACCTGACCGTGCGCGGCTTCGGCTCGACCGGCGTCCTCGCGTTCGGGGCCGATGGTCTTGTCGTGTCCAACGTCCACGCCGTGGACAACGGCGGGTACGGCATCGCCCGGTTCGCGTCGAAGCACACGGTGATGAAGCACAACCTCACGGAGGGCAGCGGCGAGGCCGGTCTCTACCTCGGTGACTCACCCGACGCCGACTCGGTGATCGTGGGCAACGTCACACGAGACAACGGCTAGGGGATCTTCTTGCGGAACTCGCAGGGGGCAACCGTCGAGGAAACATCTCTACCGGCAACTGCGTGGGGATCCTGGTGCTGGCCGGCGCTCCCGGGCCGTCGGGCAACCACCGGATCACGGACAACCGGATCGTCGGCAATCGGCCGCCGAGGCGTAGCATCGACGTGCTATCGTTCGTGGCATGAATCGGGAGCGCATCTCCACCACGGTCGATCAGACCGCGCTGCAAGAGGCGCGCCGTCGTACGGGTAGTCGGGACAGCAAGCTCTTCGATGCCGCGCTGGCGGCGCTGCTCGACCGCATCGACACCGAAGCGGAGCTGCGGGCGATCGCGGCCGCGCCCTACGAGGACGATCCGGACCTCGCGTTGCCGGGTCCGGCGATTTGGGTCGACGACTACCGCGGTGAGGTTCCGCCGGAGGTCGTCGAGGAGGCCCGTCGGCGCCGCGCCCGCCGCAGCGCGTGACGAACGCCGACATGCCGGCGTCGCGCTGATGGCGTCGCTCGGCCATGGCCAGGTGTGGTGGGCCGACCTCGGCGATGACGACAAGATCCGCCCGGTCGTGGTGCTCACGCGAGCGGTGATCGCGCCCCAGCTGCGGCGCGTCGTTGTCGCACCGGTCACCTCCACCGTTCGCAACATCGCCACGGAGGTGCGACTCGGTAGCGACGAGGGCGTGCGCGCCGGCAGCGTCGCGAACCTCGACAACGTCCAGTTGCTCGATGTCGACCGGCTGCTCGGCCAGGCGGGGGCCGTGTCCGTGGAGCGGTGGCCCGAGTTCTGCGCGGCCATGCACCGCGTCATGGGCTGTCGGCGCGGGTGACCTGCGTTGCGTCGCGCCGCGACTCCGTGGCGGCGCGCCGGTCCGCTCAGTCGCCCCCATAGAGGCGGTCGAGATCGACGAGACCCAGGTCGGTCCGCCTGCGGATGAGCGCCCGCAGGGAAGCGGTCGCGGTCTCGCAAAACACGAGCAGCTGCGTCGGCCGGCCGTTGCCGCGTGCCTCGAGAAGGTCGGCGCTGCGGTCGAGGTGGTCGACGGCATCGACGTCGGCGCTCAGCTTCGCCTCGCCGATGGCGAGCACCTGCGCGCCGTTTCCGGGACGCTCACCGGGCCGCAGCACGGTCACGTCGACCTCGCGAGTGATCCTGCCGGACCGGTCGGCGATCTCGGCCCGGCCGACGATTCCCGCGTCCCCGCCGAGCGACGCCGCCGATGCGAACCGAGTTGTCCACGAGCGCGCGAGCCGCTCCAGGTGAGGTCCGAGAACCTGTGCGCGCCAGGCCGGCCCGGCCGCCGTCCAGGCCTCGGCGCGACGGCCGTCGTCGGCCAGCCCCCGCCACGGCTCGACGCACGAGTACAGGAAGCCGACGAGCGGATCGGTGAGCTCGTAGCAGGGATCACGGCCGGAGAGAACACCAGCGGTGTTCGTCACCAGGCCGGCATCGACCAGTACTCCGAACACATGGGAGAGGCTCGTCTGCGCGCGCCCGACCCGGCCGGCGATCCGCGAGGGACGATGATCGCCGCCGGCGATGGCCCGCAGCACGCTGGCATAGACGGCACGATCGGCGATGCGGCCGTCCTCGGCGAGCAGGTAGCGGTCCTCTCGGTAGAGCGCGGCGGCCGGGTTGACGATCGACTCGACGACCCAGCGATCGAAGGACCTGACACTGGTCGGCGGGGGTGGGGCCATTACCCGGTACCCCGGCGATCCGCCGAGAACGGCACTCAGTCGGAACGCGACGTGCGGGTCG
>JAYUAM010000304.1:0-4808 GCA_043741295.1 Acidimicrobiia bacterium | reverse complement strand
GGCATCCGGGCGCGCTCGTCTCCGGGCGCCAACGGGGCGGGCGCGGCGACGTACCCGCCTGGCAGGTGGCGCACGGCATCGTCGCCCGCTTCGACGTGCCCCCGATCAGGCCGGGCACATTCGTGCTGATGGACTGGCGGGCCGGCGCGCCGGCTGACGACGGAGCGGGCTCGCCGCCGGCGTTCCTCTACGCCATGGACCTCGGCGACGGCACATTCATGGTCGAGGAGACCGTGCTCGCTTCCCGCCAGGCTGCATCTCCGGCCGACCTCGCCGCCCGTCTCGGGCGCCGGTTGGCGGCCCGCGGCACGCCCGCTGGCGAGATCCTGGCCACCGAGATCGTGCAGATCCCGATGGCCGCGCCGGTACCGCCACGCCAGTGCGTCGTGGCGTTCGGGGCGGCGGCGAGCCTCGGGCAGGCGGCCACCGGGTACTCGGTCGCAACATCGCTGCAGCGGGCCCCGCTTGTGGCGCTGGCCATCCGTCAGGCGGTCGACCGTCGGGCGACGCCATCCGCCGTGAGCGCCGCCGCGTGGCGGGCGGTGTGGCCGGCCGGCCGTCGCCGCGTGCGGGCACTGGAGCAGTACGGCCTCGGCGCCCTGCTCGGCATGGAGCGGTCGCAGCTGTCAGCGTTCTTCGACGCCTTCTTCGCTCTGCCCGTCGCCGAATGGGCGCCGTACCACGCGGGGGGCGACTCGCTCGCCGATACGGCGGAGCTGATGCGCGCCGTGTTCGCCGCCTCGCCGGCCGCCGTCCGGCGCCGGCTGATGAGTGGCGACGTTCGGGCGCTACGCGGTCTGCTTGGTTGACGGCGCGGCACCATCGCCAGCGGTGCGCGGCGCCGAGGCGGAGCGACGCTGCTCGCGCAGCTGACGGCGCACGACGGCGATCCAGCCGGCGGCCGCGCAGATCGTGAAGATGAACCACTGCACCGCGTACGACAGGTGGGGGCCATCGTCGAGCGCAGGGAGCGGGAGCGGGCGGGGCGGCTTGATGGTGTCCTGGCCCGGCGCGGCGATCAGCTCGACGTAGGCGGGCACGACGGGACGGTTGAGCTGCTCGGCGATGCGGGCGACGTCGGCCCGGGCGAACGTGTGCAGGCGGCCGGTCGCCGGGTCCCGTGGGCCGAGGGCGCCCCGCACCTGCGTCGCCCGCACGCGAGCGGTGACCGTGATCTCGCCGGTGGGCGGCGGCGGAACCAGGACGGCACCGCCGACCGTCGTAGCGATCGGTACCCATCCGCGGTTCACGAGCAGCGTGCGCCCGTCGGCGAGGTCGAGCGGGGTGAGCACGTGCAGGCCCGGTTCGCCGTCGAAGCTGCGGTTGGCGACGAGCACCTCGTCGGCGGTGTCGTACACGCCGGTGGCCATCACCGTCCGCCACTCGACGGCCTTCGCCGTGGCGGACGTGATGCCGCTGACGAGCAACGAATCGAGCGTCACCGGTGCCGCAGCGCTGTGCTGGCGCACCTCGGCGTTCAGTGCCTTGCGGGTGTCGAGCCGGCGCAGCTGCCAGAAGCCGAGGTCGACCATGCCGACCATGAGCACGACGACGCCGATGGTGAGCGCGATCCACTTCGGCCGCCGCAGGAACCCGTACACGGCCCACGACCGTAGCGGGGCCGCCCGGCCGATCTCTGGTCGGTCCGACGCGGCCGTGGTCCGCTCGGGTGGGCGGTCAGGTTCACGTCAATCGCACCGACCCGCCCGGTCCGTCGATGCGGGCGACGAGCCGGGCCTGCGGGCCGCGCTCGACAGTGACGCCCGCAACCCCGAGCGCGGCGAACGCGGTGGCGACCAGCGCCGGCTCGGGATGCTCGGCGGTCAGCTCCATGAGTCGGGCCCCACCGGTGGCGGTGAGCGACGGGTGCACCGTGTCGCCCCACGCGATCAGGAAGGGCACGAGACCGTCGGCGGTGAGGAGCGCGTCGGTCAGCTGCCACGAGAGCAGGCCGCCGTCGGGCGTGGCGCGAGACATCGCCTGTACCGGACCCGGGTCGTAGCCGTGCCGGCGGGCCGATCCGACGGCGTCGTCGATGTCGTCGACGCGCACCGCCCACGTCACGAGCCGCGGGCCGGTGAGCAGATCGATCCCGAACGGGCGCGAACCCTGCGGCGACGGCTGACCGTCGTCGACCCCGATGATCTCGAGGTACGAGCCATCGCCGAACGAGAGCAGGAAGTTTCGAGTCCCGCGGCCGACGTGGCGGCCGCCCGCCGACGGGCGCGCACCGAGTCGCTCGGCGAGCTCGTCGACCGCGGCGTCGAGGTCGGTGACGGCGTACACGAGATGGTCGAGCCGCGTCGGTGATGGATCGAACGGCATCGTCGGCGAAGCTACCGTGCCGACCGAGCGAGAGGCGGGCAATGATCCCTGACGAGCTGACGGCCGAGTGGTTCACGACGGTGTTCGCCACGCCGATCATCGCCGTGCGCTGCACGCCGGTCGGCACCGGACAGGTCGGCACGAGCATCCGCTGCGAGCTCACCTACGGCAACGGCGATCGGCACGACGGCGATGTCCAGCCGCCCGGTCGGGACGGCGACGCAACCGACCGACCGGCCTCGGTCGTGGTCAAGGTGCCGTCGATCGACGAGGTGAGCCGAGCCACGGGTGTGGCGATGCTCACCTATGTGCGCGAGGCCGGGTTCTACCGGGAGCTCCAGTCCACGGTCGCCGTGCGCACGCCGCGCTGCCACCACCTCGACTGGGACCCGGTCACCCACGACTTCGCCCTCGTGCTCGAGGACCTTGCACCGTGCGAACAGGGCGACCAGATCGCCGGCTGCGATGTCGACCGGGCCGCGCTGGCGGTCACCGAGCTGGCGGGTCTGCACGCTCCTCGGTGGGGCGATCCCACGCTCGGCGAGCTGCCGTGGCTCGGCCGGGGTGGCCCCGAGCACGCCGAGCAGGTGCAGGGTCTGTACTGCGCGGTGTGGCCCGGCTTCGTCGAGCGCTACGGCGACGGCCTCAGCAACGAGCAGCTCGCGCTCGGCGAGCGCTTCGGACCACGCCTCGGTTCGTGGTTGCTCGGTCGCGAGGGCCCGCTCACGCTGACCCACGGCGACTACCGGCTCGACAACCTGCTGTTCACCAGCGGGGCCGGTGCCCATCCCATCGCCGTTGTCGATTGGCAGACGGTCGGTCACGGGCCCGCCGCCACCGACCTCGCCTACTTCGTCGGCGGTGGTCTGACGACCGACGACCGTCCGGGCCACGAGCAGGATCTCGTTCGGCTGTACCACGATGCGCTCCGGTCGCGGGGCATCGCATCCTGGTCGTTCGACGAATGCTGGCGCAGCTACCGGCAGGGCACGTTCGCCGGTGTGCTGATGGCCGTCGTGTCGTCGATGATCGTCGGGCGCACCGACCGGGGCGACGCCATGTTCCGTGCCATGGGGTCGCGCCATCTGCAGCACGCCATCGACCTGGACGCCGCCGCCCTGGTGGTGTGACAGGCTGGATCCATGCCGGACGTCTTCCCCGACCGCTCGATGGAGCACCGGGACAAGCTCGCCTGGATGATCGAGCAGGACGGCTGGGCGATCGAGCCGGTTCCCCCCGATCCCGACGCCGATCCGCCGAAGCCGGGCTACGCCTACACGATCGGGCTGTACTCGTCGCTCGGGTTTCCCGAGCTGTCCATCTTCGGGCTCACACCGGTCGCGGCCCGCGGTCTCATCGCTCTCGTCATCGGCCACGTGCGCGAGCAGGCGCAGATCCCGATCGGGCCGATCTTCACCGGCCTGCTCGACAACGATCTGCGCTGCGCGTTGCTACCGGTGGACGTCGAGGAGTTCGTCGACCTGTTCGGGTCGGCCACGTCATGGCACGAGGGCACCGACTTCCGGATGCTGCAGCTGGCCTGGCCCGACCGCAACGGTTGGCTTCCCTGGGAATCCGGATTCGACCGCAAGCTGCTGTTCGCCCAACCCGTCCTCGGCTCCCTCGACGCTGTCGATCTCTGACGGCCGCCGGCCAGACGGTCAGCTGGCGGCTTCGAGGGCGCGGCGGACGAGGACTTTGGCGAGGTGGGTGCGGTACTCGACGGAGGCGTTGAGGTCGGCCGATGGTGATGCTTCGGCGACGGCCTGTTGAGCGGCATCGGCGATCGACGCACCCTGTGACAGTGCTGATGACACCGAGGTGGCGAGGATCGGGGTGGATCCCATGTTGACGAGGGCGACCCCGGAGGTGCCGTTGCGGCGCCAGGCGGCGACGCCGACGATGGCCCAGTCCTGGGCGCGGCGGTTGAACTTCTGGAACGACCAGCCGGCTCCGCCCATTTTGGGGACGCGGATCTCGGTGAGGATCTCGTCGGGGGCGAGGGCGGATTCGAGGAACCCGGTGAAGAAGTCGGTGGCGGCGATGGTGCGTTCACCTTTGGGTCCGCGAGCGACGAACGTGCCGCCCAACGCCAACACGGTGGCGGGGAGGTCGGAGGCGGGGTCGGCGTGGGCGATGGAGCCGCCGATGGTGCCGCGGTGGCGTACTTGGGGGTCGCCGACCTGGGAGGCGGCGTGGGCGAGGAGGGGGGCGTGTTCGGTGAGTACAGGGGAGCGTTCGACGATCGAGTGGCGGGTGAGGGCGCCGATGGCGATGTGGTCGCCGGCGTCGCGGATGTAGGAGAGGTCGGTGACGCGACCGATGTCGATGAGCATGGTGGGGGAGGCGAGGCGGAGTTTCATGAGGGGGAGGAGGCTGTGGCCTCCGGCGAGGAACTTGGCTTCGTCACCGGCCTGGGCGATGAGCGAGATCGCTTCGTCGGCCGAACCGGCCCGCTTGTACTCGAACGCAGCAGGAATCAT
>JAYUAM010000303.1:0-1963 GCA_043741295.1 Acidimicrobiia bacterium | reverse complement strand
GCCAGCGCCGGCCAGCCGGGATCTTGCCGCTGGCGGCCAGCTCCTCGGCGAACGCGATGGCGGCCAAGGGATCGTCGTGAGCGAGGACCGTGAGTCTCGCCAGCGCCCGGTCGCCGGTGGTGCCCGGCAGCTCCTCGAGGGCGGCGAGGTGGGCGCGGGCATGGTCGGGATCGCCAGCGCGTGACGCCGCGACGACCGCCTCGCCGAGCAGGATCGCGCCCGTCGAGTGGTCGGCGAGCTCGCCGAGCAGGCTCGTGGCCTCGGCGTGGTACATGCTCGTGGCGCCGGCATCGTGCCGCTGGGACGCGAGCAGCATGTCGGCCCACGCCGCGTAGGCCTCCACCCAGTGCATGCCGGTCGCTCGTCCGAGCGATCGCGCCTCGGCGATCGCCGGCGCGGCAACGTCGGCGTCGCCGTTCGCCGCGGCCACCTGGGCGAGGAGCGCCACCGTCGCCGTGCGCGACGAGACGCCACCGCCGTCCGAGATCGCCACGGCGGTGCGCAACTCGCGCAGGGCATCGTCGTACCGGCCGGCCGGTAGGAGCACGGCCACGACCAGCCCTCGGAGGGCGCGCGCTTGCTTCTCGGGCTGCCCGATCTGGGCCCACAGCGCCGCGGCCCGCCGGAAGTGCAGCTCGGCGGCGACCAGACCCTGCTGCTCCTGCCGCCAGGCGTCGACCGCCCCGCGCGCCTCGTTGAGCCGTGCGTGCGCGATGAGTTCGTCCGGTCCGAGCCTCTCGGCCAGCGTCTTCATCCGCTCGAGGACATCCGGGGTCGGTCCGTGGACCGTGTCGAGCAGGAGCACCTCGGCCTGTGCCTGGCGGGCGACGACGTCGTTGCCCATGCGGACGGCGATCCACTCGGCGCGATCCAGTTCCTGCCGGCACTCGCCCAGCAGCGCGATCGCCCAGAAGGCATCGGCTCGTCGGATCATCAGGCCCGGGTGTTGCTCGAGAACCTCGCCGAGCCGCTCGGTGGCCGTGAGGATGTCGATGGGATGCAGCGCGCCGAGCGAGCTCGCGGGCGGGGCGTCGAGCAGCGCCGCCGCGTCCGCCCTGAGGCCGCAGGACAGCAGCAGTTCCAGCGCGACCCGAGGGCGCCCGGCGCCGACCATGCTCGTCGCCGCCACGCGCACCCGTAGCACGTCGGGCCGTCCGCTGGTTGCGAGCAGCTCGGCAACAGGGCGCGGGAGCGACAGCCACGCGCCTCCGTCGGCCCACAGGGGAATGCCCGCCGCTACGAGGCGGTCGAGCGTGCCACAGCCGCCGAGCTGGTCGACCAGTGCTGCCGGAAACTCGGGAACTCGGGCCAGGAACCGGGCGGTCGCCAGGTCGGCCGGACCGAGGTCGTCGGTGCACTGCTCGACGAGCGCTGGCAGAACGGTGTTTTGCTCGACGAGCTGGGCGAGGGCGTCGAATGGATCGCTGCTCGTCGACGCCCGCTGCACCAGCGCCTGAAGCACGGTGAAGCACCCGGCCGAGGTGTCGATAGCCCGTCGGAGGAGGGCATCGGAGATCGCGACCCCCGGTAGCCGATCGACGACGAACGCATCCAGTTCGGCGAGACCCACGGACATCTCGTCGTGGCCGAGGTGAAGCACCTCGCCGCTCAGCTCCAGCCGTCGTAGCGTCGTGGCGATCCGACGCCCGGCGGCCACGAGGCGCACCAGGCCGCGGGCCCGCCGCACGTGTTCGGTCAGCCGTCGCACGCCTACCTCGTCGAGCCGGTCGACATCGTCCACGAGGAGCAGCGTGGGCGGTCGGACCGGTGCTGTGGGGTGGCGCCCGTCGCGCGGTGGGTCACCGAGCAGGCTGGCCGCGAGGTCGAACACCCCGGCCTGCTCGTAGGCCGCCCGCAGGCGCAGGTCGAAGCGATCCTCGCTGTCCGCGGTCGACGCAGGCTCGAACCACACGGCCTGATCGGCCCGGGTCGCCACCTGGTCGAGCAGCACCGACTTGCCGTA
>JAYUAM010000302.1:0-4813 GCA_043741295.1 Acidimicrobiia bacterium | reverse complement strand
GCACCGTGGGGCGCGTCGGGGCCGACGAGGCCGAAGTCGTCGTGAGCGACCGTCGCACGCACGTCGAACCGGTCGAGCCGACGGTGCCGGTCGCCGAGCTGCGTGGGGTCACGAAGGCGTACGGCGGCCGGCTCGTCCTCGACACGCTCGACCTTTCGGTGCACGCCGGTCGGCTGCACGTGCTGAGTGGGCGATCGGGCTCGGGGAAGAGCACGTTGCTGCGCGTCCTCGTCGGCCTCGATCGTCCGGATGCGGGCGAGGTGGTGGTCGACGGCGTGTCCCTCGGCGCGCTCGACCGGGCCGCGCTCGCCGCGCTGCGGTGCCGGTTCGCCGCCGTCGTCGCCCAGGACGTGCACCTCGCCGAGACCGTCGGCGTGGCCGACAACGTCGAGCTGGCCCGGGCCGCCCGCGCCCTGCCGCGACGCGTCGACATCGATGCCCGCTGGCTCGACGCGCTCGGACTCACCGCGCTCGCCGGTCGAACGGCGCGCGTGCTCTCGGGCGGCGAACGTCAGCGCACGGCGGTGGCCCGCGCCTTCGCGACCGGAGCGCGGCTCATCGTGCTCGACGAGCCGTCGTCACAGCTCGACGAAGGTGCCGTCGAGCTGCTCGTTGCCGCGCTGCGCGCCGCGGTCGACGACGGCGCCGCCGTGGTCGTGGCCACCCACGATCCGACGCTCGTCGCCGCCGCCGACACGGTCACCTCGCTCGACGGCTGACCCCGCCGCCGCCACTGCCCCCGCCTCCGTCACGCGTCAGAGCCCGCGTCAGAGCCCGCGTCAGAGTCGGAAGCGGTTGGGGTCGAACGGCCGCACCTCGATGCCCGAATGTCCGTCCGTGAGCAGCTCGGCGACGACTTCGCCGCTCGACGGGGCGAGCGTCAGGCCGTACATGCCGTGGCCGGTGGCCAGCGTGAGGTTCGACCAGCCTCGCGGCCGCCCGATGAGCGGGAGTCCGTCGGGGCTCATCGGGCGCGAGCCGGCCCACGTGTCGGCGCGCGCCGACCAGTCGAGGTCGAGAAACGGGCCGAGCGAACGGACGATGGCGTCGACGCGACGACCGTCGAAGCGCGGTGGGTCGCCGGCGAACTCCATGGTGCCGCCGAGGCGGATGCGAGCACCGATCGGTGTCGCCACGGCGTGGACCTCCTCGAAGATCACGGGGCGGGTGAGCGTGCTCGTGCCGGGGAGCGCCACGTTGTAGCCCTGCCCCGGCACCACGGGCACCCGCAGGTCGAAGAGCCGGGCAAGGCGCTGGCTGCCGGCACCGGCGGCGAGCACGACCTGGTCGGCGTCGAGTCGGCCGCCCGAGGTGGCGATCGAGCGCACCCGGTCGTCGACACGATCGACACCGAGCACGCGATGGTGCTCGAGCATCCGCACCCCGCGGCGCCGGAGCACCGCGATGAGATCGTCGACGAACCGGCCGGGGTCTATCGATCGGTCGCCGGGCAGCAGGAAGCCGGCGCGCACGTGACCGGTGAGGGCCGGTACCAGCGCGCGCAGCTGCCCGCCGTCCATCAGCGGCGTCGGCGCCGGTGCACCGAGCGCGACCATCGGCGCGAGGTCGTCGAGCAGCGCCTCGGCGAGGGCGACGTCGTGGAACGGCACGGCCATAGGGTCGCTGCGCTGCGCGGTGACGCCGGCGGCGACCAGTCGGTCGACCAACGCCGGGGTCCGCGCGTTGAGGCCGACGAGGGCGGCGCGGGCGGCGGCGAACCGGCCCTTCGTGCACGCTCGCGCGAACTGCACCATCCACGGGGCGAGGCGGGGGAGCTGGTTCGGGCGGATGCGCACCGCGCCGGTCGGGTCGGGCATCGAGCGGAGGGTCGACCAGAGCACGCCAGGGCCCGGCAGCGGGCCGATGAGCGTCGAACAGAGTAAGCCGGCGTTGCCGCGCGCCGCTCCGCTGCCGAGCGCGGCGACGTCGACCACGGTGACCTCGGCGCCCCGTTCGGTGAGCGCGAAGGCGGTGTTCAGACCGACAAGTCCGCCGCCGAGGACGAGTACCGAGGGCCGCGACACGGAGCGCATCCTAGAGCCGGTCTGTCACGAGTTCCGCAAACTGCCGACACCTGATCGTAACCATCGGCGAGGGTGCGCTAGGGTCCTCCCCCGTGCCCGCTGGCAGACGATCGATCGTGTTCGGCCTCGTGGTCGTCACCCTTCTCGGCCTCGCCGTGCCGGCCCACGCCGACAAGGTGTCCGACCTCAAGGCGAAGGCGCAGCGCATCGCCCAGCAGATCGACCAGCAGCGCGAACGCGCCGCGCAACTCGCCGAGCAGTACAACAAGACGAAGGTCGACCTCGACCAGGCCACGGCCGACGTCGCCACGGCCGAGTCCAAGCTCGCCGAGCAGGACGGGCAGATCACCAAGCTCTCCTCGGCGCTCGTCGACTTCGCCCTCAAGTCCTACGAGATCGGCGACCAGGCCAACGGTCTCTCGGCGCTCCTGGCCGACGACAACCTAGCGGTCAGCGTGGCCCAGCGCCGCGGCTACTCGCCGCTCGTGCTCGGCTCGAACCAGGACGTGGCCGACACGCTGAAGGCCACCCGCCAGGACACCGACCGGTTGCGGGCGCAACTCGCAAGCAAGCAGGCCCAGAAGGACAAGCTCCTCAAGACCCTCGACACCAACCACGCGCTGGCGTTGAAGGCGACGCAGGATCTCACGGCGTTGCAGACGCAGACCGATGCCGCGCTGGGCAAGGCGGTCGCCGAGGCCGAGGCGGCCCGTCAGGCCGCCGCTGCGGCCGCCGCCCGCGCCGCCGCCGAACGTCAGGCTGCCGCCCTGCGGGCCCAGCAGGCCGCCGCTGCGGCCTCGGCCCGCGCCGCATCGGCGGCAGCCGCTTCCGCCGCCCGCCGACCCGCAGCCGGTGGCAGCGGGCGGCAACCGGCCGCCGCTCAGGACCCCGGCCCGGCGCCGCCGAACTTCCCGGCGGCATCGCCCGCGGCTGCCAAGGCCGTGTCGGTGGCGCTCGCCCAACGGGGCAAGCCCTACGTCTTTGCCACCGGTGGCCCCGACACGTTCGACTGTTCGGGCCTCACGCAGTACGCCTGGGCGGCCGCCGGCGTCTCCATGAACCACTGGACGGTGTCGCAGTGGAACTCGTTCCCACGCGTGCCGCTCGACGCACTGGAGCCGGGCGACCTCGTGTTCTTCGGCTCCGACGTGCACCACATGGGCATGTACATCGGTGGCGGATCGATGGTGCACGCGCCGTACACCGGCACCGTCGTACAGGTCGGCACGATCTACACGCGCGGCCTCATCGGCGCCGTCCGCCCGGGCTGACTCAGCGACCCGGCCAGCGAACGGGTCGGCGCCCGGGCGCGCTCGCGACGCCAGCCGCTACGGTCGGCGATCATGAGCAACGACGTCGTCCGGGGCATCGACGTGGAGCGGGTGTCGGCGTGGCTGGCCGAGCACGTCGACTCGGCGACGCCACCGTTCGCGTGCTCGTTGATCGTCGGTGGGCACTCGAACCTCACCTACCTCGTGGTCGACGCCACCGGCCGGCGGATGGTGCTGCGCCGCCCGCCGCTCGGGCACGTGCTCGCCACCGCCCACGACATGGCGCGCGAGCACCGGATCATCTCTGCCGTCGGCCGCACGAACGTGCCCGTCGCGCCGGCGCTCGGGTTGTGCACCGACGACGCCGTGAACGGGGCGCCCTTCTATGTCATGGGCTTCGTCGACGGGGTGGTGCTCGACGACCCGGCGAAGGCGACACCGCTCGATGGCCCCACTCGGCGGGCGCTCGGCTTTGCCCTCGTCGACGTGCTCGCCGACCTGCACGCCGTCGATGTCGACGCCGTCGGTCTCGGTGATCTGGCCAAGCGCGAGGGCTACGTCGAACGCCAGGTGAAGCGCTGGAGCACGCAGTGGGACGGCTCGAAGACGCGTGAGCTGCCGGCCATCGAAGAGGTGGCCCGCCGCCTGCGCGTGGCGATCCCGTCGCAGGCCGGCGTGGCGATCGCCCACGGCGACTACCGCTTCGGCAATTGCCTCTGCGAGCCGGCCACCGGTCGCATCGCCGCCGTGCTCGACTGGGAGCTGTGCACGTTGGGTGACCCGCTCGCCGATGTCGGCTACCTCGGCGTCTACTGGAGCGACCCCGAGCGCGGCAGCGGCCGCCAGAACGACCCGACGACGGCCGGTGGGTTCCCGACCTACCGCGAACTGGTCGACCGCTACGCGGCGCGCACCGGTCGTGACGTCCGCAACGTCGACTACTACGTCGCCTTCTCGTGCTTCCGCCTCGCCGTCATCTCCGAGGGCGTCTATGCCCGCTACCTCCACGGCGTGATGGGCGAGGCGACCCCCGAGCAGCTCGCGCTGTTCGCCGAAGCCACCGAGCAGCTGGCGACGCGTGCGCTCGATCTGCTCACGCCGCCGAGCGGAGCCTGAGCGAGTTCGTCACCACGAACACGCTCGACGCCGCCATCGCGAAGCCGGCGATGACCGGGTTGAGATACCCGAGCGCCGCCAGCGGCAGCGCGGCGACGTTGTAGGCGAACGCCCAGAACAGGTTGCCCTTGATCACCGCGAGCGTGCGCCGAGACAGCGTGATGGCGCGCGCCGCCGAACGCAGATCGCCCGACACGATCGTGATGTCCGACGCTTCGATGGCGGCGTCGGTGCCGGTACCCATGGCGATGCCGAGGTCGGCCTGGGCCAGTGCCGGGGCGTCGTTGACGCCGTCGCCGACCATCGCCACCACGCGGCCGGCCTGCTGCAGCCGGCGCATCTCGGCGACCTTGCCGTCGGGCAGCACGCCGGCCACGACGTCTTCGGGGGCGATGCCGACGA
>JAYUAM010000301.1:0-1966 GCA_043741295.1 Acidimicrobiia bacterium | reverse complement strand
AAACGCGCCGAGCAACAATCTGGTGGCCGTGGAAGTTCTCATCGGGTACCTCATCATCCTCGTGTCGTCCGGCGAGTTCGTCACCGGTTCGCGCGCCGAGGAGATCGTGCGGCTCCGCCCCGACGCCGGACAGATGGACCATTGGGCATACGACTTTGTTGGCCGAACACCTACCGACTCTGTGCCGTCAACCCACCGTTCGACCCGACCGCGTCAACTGCCTCAACCGCCTCGGCCGTCGGCTCGCTACCGGGCGGCCAAGCGGTCGTCGACGACCTGGAGCGCAGCCCGTGCCTGAGCGTGAACCCGCTCGGCGTCCTCCACGCGCGCCCGGGCCTCGTCGAGCATCGTGCGACTCGCTTCGAGTTGGTGCTCGGCCTCGTCGACCGCCGTCTGCCGCGTCGCCCGTTCCACCTCGAGTGCACCCCGACGGACAGCGGCCAGGTCGACCGGCGGGTCGCATGGCTCCGACGCGGCGGCCATCGGGTCGTCACCGGCGGTATCACGCGAGCGAACCGGCCGGAGGGCTGGGCGGAGGGCTGGGCGGAGGGCCGGCCGGGGGCGATCGGGCGGCGTCGGCGCACCAGCGAAGAGCTCGGCGGCCGGAAGGACGGCCGATCCGAGCACGCCCGCCTGCGCCTGCGCGATGCCGCTCGGCGCCGTGCCTCGCAGCAGCGCGAGGATGTCGTTGCGCTTCGTCGCGTCGCCGAGCGCACCGGTCGCCGCGTCTGCGAGCCCGGCGGTGGTGGCGCGCAGGTCGGCGAGGGCTTCCCGCAGGTCGCCGGCGTCGGCCCCACCGATCGCCGCGGCCTGCGCGGCTTCGGCGGCGGCCGCGGCGCCCGCCCAGGCCCGCACCGCATCGGGATCTCCATGCGCCACGCGGTTCAGCGCGTGCTCGATCACCGATGGTCGGCGTAGAGCGGCGATCGTCAGCGCGTCATCGCGCCGACCGGACTTCTTCCATGCCTTCGCCGTGACGTTGCGGGCGGCCACGAACTCAGCGGGCTCGAGCGCGTAGAGCCGGGCGACCTCGTCAACAACGGACCGAGGCCCAGGATCGACATCCACCGAGTCGAACGTAGTGCGCAGCGCAGCGACCCCGACCGATCGGTGCGACGCGCCACTAGCGTGGCGGGGTGGCGGCCAACGATGCACATCTGACCTGGAGCGGTGGCTCGCCGTGCCTCTGGGTGTGGGACGCCACCCGTACCGCGCCGGCCACGGTGCTGTTCGCCGCCTACGCCCGGCTGTTCGCCCGCACCCCGGTCGGTCGGGTCGACCGCCTCGAACTCGACCTGCCGGGCCAGGGAGCTCGTCCGGCGCAGTGCCTGAGGATCTCGGTCGCCCACCTCGTCGAGCTGTTCGCCGACCGTCCGGCGTCGCCCAGCTGGTCGGCGTCGCTGCGCTGGTTCCACCAGGCGGTGGAGCTCGCCACCCAGATCGCCGTCAGCGGCCGGATGACGCCGGTCATCGCTGAGGATTCCGTCGGCGTCGACGCCCGCTGGGTGCCGGTCGTGGACGACGTCGTCACCGCCGCCGTCGCCGCGCTCGGGGCCGAGCGCCCGCCGGTCTGCGATGCGGCGGGCCCGTTCGACCTCGACCACGTGATCGCGGAACTGGTCGATGCGGTCGCCCGCCAGGCACTGCGGTGGCAACGCTGGTCGGCCCCGCTCCCCAACTCCCGCAAGCGTCCGGTGGCCACGGTCCGCGGCGCGTTCCAGGCCCTCACCGATCCGGGGCGCCCGCGGCTGCGAACGGCCTACGGCCCGGACGGCACGCTCGAAGACATCCGCCTCGTGGCCCGCGTGCTCGACGACGAGCGCCGGCGCGCCGCCGGCGAACCAGTCGTACGCGGTCGGCTTCGGCTGCATGTGCCCGCCGACATCGAGGAGCCGTGGCGCATCGGCCTGGAGGTCGCCGATGCGACCGACGCCGGACGTTGGTGCACCGCCGGCGACGTGTGGGC
>JAYUAM010000300.1:0-1969 GCA_043741295.1 Acidimicrobiia bacterium | reverse complement strand
GAGGCGTTCGCATCGGTCGTGCTGGCCTGGGCGAAAGAGCTCGGGGTCGACCTCGACAAGGTGAACCCGAACGGTGGAGCGATCGCCCTCGGCCACCCCCTCGGCGGCACCGGCACCATCTTGATGACCAAGGCGCTCAACGAACTCGAGCGAACCGGTGGCCGCTACGCCCTGGTGTCGATGTGCTGTGGCGGCGGGCTCGGTACCGGCACCATCATCGAGCGGATCTGATCGCCGGTACGTGCCCGCCGTGACTGACGCGGTCGCGCCGACGATCGGCCTGCGCATCCCGCACGAGGTGTTCGAATCGGGTGATGCCGGCCGGCTGCGACGCCTTGTCGCCGACGTCGCGGACTCCGGCATCGATCGCTTGTGCGTTGGTGACCACGTGTCGTTCCACGGCGGCCGCGGGTTCGACGGTCTTCTCCAGGCCACGGCGCTGGCCGCGCTGTGCGACCTCGAGATCCAGACGGCCGTCTACCTGCTGCCGTTGCGCCACCCGGTGCCGGTGGCCCGGCAAGTGGCGTCGCTCGCCCAACTCGCGGGCGGCGGCTTCGTCTTCGGGGTGGGCGTCGGTGGCGAGGATCCCGACGAGGTGCGCATGTGCGGGGTCGATCCCGCGACGAGGGGTCGTCGCACCGACGAGTCGCTCGGCATCGTCCGTGCGTTGCTCGCTGGCGGCGAGGTCACCCACCACGGTGACTTCTTCGGGATCGAGGGCGCCCGCATCCTTCCCGTCCCGCCCCGTGCGGTTCCCGTCGTGATCGGAGGGCGCTCCCCCGCTGCGCTACGCCGCGCCGGGATGCTGGGCGAGGGGTACCTCGCCGTCTGGCTGACGCCGGAGCGGTTCAGAGCCGCCGTGACCGAAGTGGAGACCGTGGCCGAACGTGCCGGACGTTCGGGTGTGCCGTGGCGTCACGGGCTGCAGGTGTGGTGCGGGTTCGGCGACGACCCGGTGTCGGCCCGGGCGCTCGTCGCCGCCGAGATGGAAGCCCTCTATCGCATGCCGTTCGAGCGCTTCGAGCGCTACACACCGGCCGGCACGCCAGCTGATGTTGCCGCCGCGCTGCGTCCGTACGTCGAGGCCGGCTGTGGCGAAGTGAACCTCATCGCCGTCGCCGCGACCCCGCTCGAATCCGTGCGAGCGGCCGCCGAGGTGCGGCGCATCCTTCACGCCGTAGCGCCGTGAGCGGGGCTACGCGACGACGCCGAGATCGCGGAGTCTGGCGATCTCGTCGCTGTCGCAACCGAGCTCGGCGAGCACCTCGTCGGTGTGTTCGCCGGTAGCCGGGGCAGCTCGGGCGATGGCACCGGGCGTACGCGAGAAGCGGGGCGCGACCCCCGGCTGTACGACGCCGTCGCTCTCGACGAAGCAACCGCGCCCGCGAACGTGGGGATGCTCGATCGCCTCGTCGAGGTCGAGCACCGGGGTGACGCAGGCCTCGGCTCCCTCGAAGACCTCGATCCAGTGGGCCAGGGGTTCAGCCCCGATGACGCTGGCGAAGAGCTCCTTCATCATCGGCCATGCGCTCCGGTCGTTCTGGGCCGGGAGATCGACGCGCCCCCCGAGGCCGAGCCGTTCGATCGTGGCTGCGTAGAACTTCGGTTCGAGCGCCCCTACGGCGAGGTGGCGGCCGTCGGCCGTCGTGTACACCTCGTAGTAGTGCGACCCCGAGTCGTTGAAGTTCCTTCCCGGCGGCTGGAGTCGGCCCATCGCCCGGTGGGCGAGGGGCAGCGCGAGCTGGCCGGCGACCCCGTCGATCATCGCCGCGTCGATCACCTGCCCCTTGCCCGACACCGCTCGCTCGACCAACGCGCACGCGATGCCGAAGGCGAGGATGGCGCCGCCACCGCCGTAGTCCGCCGCGAGGTTGAGCGGGAACATCGGCCGCTCGTCCGCACGGCGGAACCGGCTCAGCGCGCCGATGATCGACAGGTAGTTGATGTCATGCCCGGGCGCGTTGGCCAT
>JAYUAM010000299.1:0-4824 GCA_043741295.1 Acidimicrobiia bacterium | reverse complement strand
CGGATCGCTCCGGGCGCCACGAGTCGATGATCGGATCGACGCGGAGGCCGGCCGCCGACCGCGAGCTCGTGCGCCTGCAGCACCTCGACGGGCTCACGCACGGTGAGATCGCCGACCGGCTCGGCATCCCGGTGGGCACGGTGAAGTCGAGGACGTTCCGAGTTCATCGCACCCTCGCCGCCCGGCTCGGCCACCTGCGTGACCGAGCCGGTCCGGATCCGTGACCGTGTACGAACCGTTGCGACCGCACGGCCGTAACGTAGACAGCGACGGACGCCCGCACGCGGCCCAGAACGGGGCCCACGACGAGTACGAGGGAGGTGAAGGGTTTGGCCACTGACGACGAGCGCATCCGGTACCTGGTGGGGGACGGCGCGCCGGCGCCGATCGACGACGACGAACGGGCCGAACTCGACACGGTCCGCGCGTTGCTCGTCGACCCCGCGCTCTGGGACGAGCCGAGCGCCGACCTCGGCGAGCGCGTCGTCGCGGCCGTCACCGCCGTCGCCGTCGAGCGCGGCCCGTCAGCCGTCCCGCTCGCTCCGTCGCCGACTGCGGCGCCGGACGCGGCGCCGCTCACCGCGCGGCTCACCGCGCCTGTCCCGTCGGTGCCCGGGATCTCCGACGCTCGCGTGCGCTCACGTTCCTTGCCGGTGCGGCGGCGGCAGCCATCGTCGCGTTGGCGATCTCGCTCGTGCCCCGCGGTTCGTCGGGCGGCGATCGAATCGCACTCGCCGGCACCGAGCTCGCGCCGGGTTCCTCAGGGTCCGCCCGGATCCTGAAGCGCGAGTCGGGACTGCGCATCGAGCTGAACGCCTCGGGTCTCCCGCGCCGCGACGGCCGCCTCTTCTACCAGGCCTGGCTGAAGGGTGCCGCCGGCCTCGTCCCGATCGGCACGTTCCACACCGGTGACCACGTCGTGCTCTGGGCCGGCGTTGCCCTAGAGGATTTCCCGACGATCTCGGTGACCCAGGAGGAGGTCGGCGACCAGGCGTCATCGGGCCGCGGCGTGCTCGTCGGTACGCTCGTCGGGTAGCGCGGGCCACCGTTCGGTGTCGATCCCGAGAGCGGGCCGTAATCGTCGGCCACCCCTACCGTTGACTGAATTTTCAGTCAGAAGTAGGGTGAAATTCGTGGACCACGACGTCGCCCCCAGCCCGGCTGCGGCCGGGTTCGCCATGCCGGCCGAGTTCTCGCCGCACGCCGGCTGCCTCATGGCGTGGCCCTCCCGCGACGAGCTGTGGGCCGGACGCCTCGACGCCGCCAAGCACGACTTCGCCGCCGTCGCGTCGGCGATCGCCGCATTCGAACCGGTCGTGATGGTGTGCAACCCCGGCCACGCGGCAGAGGTGCGCCGGCGCTGTGGCGCCGGGGTGACGCCCGTCGAGATCCCGATCAACGATTCGTGGAGCCGGGACAGCGGGCCGGCGTTCGTCACGCACGCGTCAAACGAGGTCGCCGTCGTCGGCTTCGGCTTCAACGCGTGGGGAAACCGGTGGCACCCGCACGACGATGATGCTCGGCTCTCGGCGCGCCTCGCCGAGTGGCTCGGGCTCCGCTACTTCTCGGCCCCGTTCGTGCTCGAGGGCGGGTCGTTCTACGTCGACGGTGAAGGCACGGTCTTCACGACCGAGCAGTGCCTGCTCGACCCGAACCGCAACCCCGATCTCTCCCGCCACCAGATCGAGCACGGCTTGTGCGAACACCTCGGCGCGTCCGCGGTGATCTGGCTGCCGTTCGGCCACAGCCTCGACACCGGGCCGGCGGGCACCGATGGCCACGTCGACGGCGTGCTCCAGATCGTCGCGCCGGGCCACGTGCTCCTGGAAGCGGTGAGCGACCCCGCGTCCCCCGAGTATGAGCGGGGCATCGCCAACCTCCAGCGACTCCGTGAGTCGCGCGACGCCGCCGGCCGCGCACTGCAGGTCACGATCCTCGACCCGGGCCCGGACGCCACGGTCTCGTACACCAACCACTACCTCGCGAACGGTGCCGTCATCGTGCCGACCGGCGGCGACCACGCCGACGCGCCCGCCCTGCAGACGTTGCGCGAGGCCCACCCGGACCGCGACGTCGTCGGCGTGCCGGGTGAGACGATCGCCTTCGGTGGCGGCGGCCCACACTGCATCACCCAACAGATCCCCGCAGGCGTCGCACTCCCCGTCTGACACCGCGATCCGACGCCGGCGCCGGTCGGTACAGTCCTTCGATGGTCGAGCGTCACGTCACGTTGCGGAACTGGATGGAGCCGCCGTTCAACCGCGCCGCGTTCCAGAGGGTGCGCGAACTCGTTCCGACCGCGCTCGTCCGCAACCGCAGTGGCCGGTCGCGCCCGTTCGAGGTTCGACCGGAAGCGCTCGACGCGGTGGCTTTCGCCGGTGCCGAAACGGGCAGCCCGAGCTGGGGCGAGCACCTGGAACGCAGCCAGTGCGACGGTGTGTGCGTGGTGCACGACGGGCGCATCGTGTTCGAGCGGTACTTCAACGCCATGGCCGCCGACACGCCGCACCTGTTGATGAGCGTGACGAAGTCGGTGTGCGCGGCCACCCTTGGCATCGCGGTCGGCAACCGTCGGATCGGCGTCGACGATCTGGTGTGCGACGTCGCACCCGAGTTCGCCGGCACGAGCCTCGACGGTGCGACCGTGCAGCACGTGATCGACATGTCCGCCGGCACCGACTTCGTCGAGGACTACGACCTGTACGACGATGCCGACGGTGACTCGCCACTCATCGAGTACGAGCGCCAGGCAGGGTACCGCCCGCTCGGAGCCCGCCCACCGATCGGGACGTTGGGCCACTTCCGGACCTACGGCACCGCGTTCGACCACGGCGCCCGGTTCGACTACCGGTCGCCGCTCACGAACATCGCCGCCCGGCTCGTCGAGATCGTGTCGGGTGCCCGTTTCCCGGACGTGGTGTCCGGCGAGCTGTGGGGCCCGCTCGGCCAGGAGCACGATGCCGACATCATGCTCGACGCGCTCGGCCATCCCGTCGCCGAGGGCGGCATGAGCTGCTCGCTGCGCGACCTCGCCCGGTTCGGCCATCTCTACCTCGACGACGGCAGGGTCGACGGCCGCCAGGTGCTCCCCGCCTCGTGGGTGCAGGACACGAGAGACGGCACCGATTCAGCCGTCGAACGGTTCGCGGCGAGCGAGCATCGCGAGCGCGGCTGGTCGCACTACCGCAACGCCTTCTGGACGTTAGAGCGCGGCGAGGTGTTCTCCGGGCTCGGGATCTTCGGTCAGTACTGCTACGTCCACCGGCCGAGCCGGACGGTGATCGCCCGGTTCTCCACCTACCCGAGCGCGCTGCCCGAACCGTTGTCGGACGAGACCCTGGCCGGCTTCGCGGCTGTGGCCACCGCACTCACCGGCGGCCGCTGACCGCGACAGGGCACGACATCACCACGTCGGCCGGCCGACGAACCCCATGCCCGCCGCTTCCAGCGCGTAGGCGATCTGGAACACCGACTCGTCACGGTACCGGCGGCCGACCACCTGCACGCCGGTGGGCACGCCGTTGTCGGCGAAGCCGCTCGGCACCGACAGCACCGGGCAGCGGCTGAAGAGGTTGAACGGCAGCGTCAGGAGCCCTTCCATGTACCAGTCGAGCGACTCACCGCCGACCACCAGCTTCGTGTCGACGTAGTCGTCGCCCACGGCGATCCCTCGCGTGCCGAGCGTGGGGCACAGCAGGATGTCGTGGTCCTCGAAGAGATCGCCGAGCGGCGCGTAGAGCTTGCCCTCGAGCTCGAGACCCGACTCGAAGTGCCCCTTGAACGGGGCGCACTGGGCGACGAAGGCGCGCACGTAGCCGGTGAGCTCATCGGCCCGGGCGAGCAGCGGCTCGATGCCTTCGGACATGATCGCGGCGAAGTGACAGAGCGCGGCGTCGAAGATCTCGCGACGCGTCCACGGCAGCGTCACCTCCGTCACGGCTGCGCCGGCCGCGGCCAGGGCGGCGGCGGCGGCGCGGGTGTTCACCTCGATCTCCGGGTCGAGCGGGAAGTCGCCGAGGTTGAGGCACAGCGCCACCCTCGTGCCGGCCAACGAACCGTGGCCGGCCAGGCTCAGCGTCGGCGGATCGGGCAGCGACACGATGTCGTAGCGGTGCTCGCCGGCGATCACGTTCTCCAGCAGCGCGCAATCGGCCGTCGTACGGGCCATCGGGCCGTCGTGGCAGTACTGGTCCATGCTGAAGGGTGGCATCGCCGGCACGCGGCCGAATGGCGGCTTGTACCCGACGACGCCCGAGAAGCTCGCCGGGATCCGGATCGATCCGCCGATGTCGCTCCCGGTCGCCATCGGAGCGTACCCGGCCGCCAGCGCGGCACCCGAACCGCCCGACGAGCCGCCGGGCGTCATCGCCAGGTTCCAGGGGTTGCGGGTGATGCCCCACTGCTTCGATTCGGTGAAGCCGGCCGCGCAGAACTCGGGCGTGGCGGTACGGACGTGGATGATGCCCCCCGCCGCCTGGATGCGCTCGATGACCGGGTGGTCCTTGGTGGCGACGGTGCCGTCGAGCAGGAGCGACCCCTGCGTCCACGAGCGCCCGACCATCGGGTGCTCCTCCTTGGCCGCCACCGGCACGCCGTCGAGCGGCCGGTCGGTGCCCGTCTTCGACGCGTAGCGTTCGGCCGACGCCTTGGCCTCGGTCCGGGCCTCGTCGTAGCGACGGTCGACGACGGCGTTCAGGGCCGGCTCGCTCTCCTCGACCCGTTCGATCAGGGCATCGAGCAGCTCGACCGGTGAGAGTGCTCTCGATCGAAACAGCGCCAACGCCTCGGCGGCGCTGAGGTACGGCAGATCGGCACCAGGCACGG
>JAYUAM010000298.1:0-1970 GCA_043741295.1 Acidimicrobiia bacterium | reverse complement strand
GCCGACCTGACCCGCGCCCGGCGGCAAGCTCACCTCCCTGAACGTCCTTCCGCCGTTGTGCGAGACGTAGAGGTGGTACTGCTTCTCGATGTCCGTCCACACCCCGTCAGTGCAGTTGGCGACGATGTCGTCGCCGAAGCCGTCGACGGTGATACCGCTCCCGCACGGGAAGGACGGCGCCCACGGCACCCACGCGCCGTCCACCAGCCGGGCGCCGCCGCCGAACCCGCGGTCGTTGTAGGCGAGGACACCACCATTCGGGCCCACGGCGAGCGACACGTCGAACAGCGGTCCGGCGCCGAGCGGGATCGACACCGGCCCGGCCGGGGCCCACTCGTCGCTTCCGGTCGGAGCCGTGTACACGCCGACGGCGTCTCGGCCCGAGGTCGAGTCAAGGCCGGCGGCGCCGAACACGAATGCGCCGCTCGTGGACGAAATCGCGCCGATGATGAGATCGGTCGCCACCGCCGGCTGTGACCACGTCTGGCCTCCGTCGTGGGTTGCGGCCTTGCCGACCCAGCCGTTGCGGGCGTCGGCGAACTTGATCGGCCCGATGCCGGCAACCGGCGCCTGCGTCCAGGTGTCGCCGCCGTCGGTCGAGTGCACGACGATGTCGACGACGTTTGGTGCGTCACCGGCGACGGCCGTCGCCCACCAGTCGGTCGGCGAGGCGACCGAGATCGCCTCGATCCCTATCGGCGTCCCGCTGGCGAACCTGGGCGGTGGCGCGAGCGATGTCGGCGCTGTCGACACCGGCGCGACGAAGCCGGTTCCGGTGGTGAAGACGGTCTGTGAGGTGGTGGCGATCGCCGTCGCCGGCGCGGGCCCGGCGCTCGGGACGACGGGGGCGGGCGTCGTCGTAGCGGGCGTCGTCGTCACCGCAGCCGTGGTCGCGGCCGCGGACGTCGCGGGCCCCCGCACCGAGGGGACGGCGGGTGTGCGGTCGCGACGCACGGAGACGAGGCCCGCCACCGCGAGCACCGCGACAGCGGCGACCGCGACGAGAAGCCGCCGGTTGACGTGCGGCACCGATCGCTCAGCGAGCCGGCTGGGGGTCACCCGATGATCGCCGGCCGCGGCCGCCCGAACGTCGGTGAGCGCGGCCTCCACGTCCGTCGACGTCGTCTGGGCGAGCAGGCGGGCGCTCGCGGACTCGGCGGCGTCGTCGACGGGAGTCATGCGCGATCTCCCCGCTGCACGTCGGGCAGGTCGAGCGACCTCGCGAGCGACCGGCGGGCGTGGGACAGCGTGGCTTTCACCGTGCCCGGAGCGATGCCCATCGTGGCGGCGACCTCGTCGACGCTGCGGTCCGCCAGGTAGTGGAGGGCGACCGCCACGCGCTGGCGCTCGGGCAGCCGGCGCACGGCGCGCCAGAACGGCTCGTCCGGCCCGGACGGGGTCTCGTCGCTCGCCCCGCCCGGCGCGCTCGCCAGTCGGCCGGCCAGGCGCCGGTCGCGAGCGCCGCGCCGCACGTTGTCGGTCACGAGGTTCAGGGCGACGCGCCTGGTCCACGCGCCGGGGCGGTCGAGGCCGGAGACCGTGTCCCACGCGCGGCAGGCTCGAAAGAGCGATTCCTGGGCGATGTCGCGGGCAAGGTCGCGGTCGCCGGTGAGCGCGGCGGCGACGGCGACGAGCTTCGGGTATTCGATCCGGAAGAAGTCGTCGAACGCGCGGGTGTCCACCATCGTCGCCCCCTGGGATGATTCCACGGCATGCACACGCCGACGCCCCCACCCAGGTTTACTCGGTCCTTGCGTCGCGGCGACGACCTTGCCCGCTAGGCGGTTCAGGTCGAGCAGAACCCATCGGATCTCCTCGGGCCGAAACGCTCCATCACCGGGCTCGTCTGCCGATTCCATGATGACGTTGGCGTTCGGCGTGGCGTTGATAGCGTCGAACCTTCGTGTGCCCGGACGGGTACGACAACCAGAGGACGTGATAGTTGAACGCCACCACCGCCCCGAACCGCA
>JAYUAM010000297.1:0-1972 GCA_043741295.1 Acidimicrobiia bacterium | reverse complement strand
CCGGGTACCACTCGACCCGCGCCCGGGCTCCGGTGGCGGCGAGGTGGGCGGCGAGGCCCTCGATCATCTCGTTCGGTGCGTAGTCGTCGTGCTCGGCGCAGCCGAAGTACAGCTCGCCCTGCGCCCGGTCGAGCAGGTCGACGGGCGCGCCCTCACCCCAGAGGCGCACGCCGTGGAACGAGGCGACGGCGGCGACCCGATCGGGGAAGCTGCCGGCCACGGCGACGACGAACGGCCCGCTCATGCAGTAGCCGACGCACCCCACGGGCCCGCTCGCGGCGACGGCGTCCGCTTCGGCGTGGGCGAGCAGCGCCGCGGCGTCGCCGACGACCAACTCGTCCGTGAGCGTCGCCATGAGAGCGAACATGCGCGCTCGAGCGTCGGGTTGCGCGGCGATCGCGGTGTAGTCGAAGTTCGGTTCGGCGCGGTAGTACAGGTTCGGCAGCATCACGTAGTAGCCCGCGGTACCGAGTCGGCGGGCCATGTCGTGCAGCTCTTCACGCTTGCCCGGCGCGTCCATCAGGAAGAGCACGACCGGGAACGGGCCACCTTCCTCTGGGTGGGTAACGAACGTGTTCATCGTGCCGTCCGTGGTCTGGATGTCGAGGTCCTGGTCGATCATCGCCGCACCCTACGGCCCGCGCCACGGGCGCGACTACGGGTGGAAGTCGTTGACGTCGACGATCACGTTCGTCGCTGCAGAAACGAAGATGCACACGTCGCCGGCATCGCCGATCTTGCTGACCGCCAGGTTCGTCACGGTCGCGCGTGTGACCAGGTTGAGGTTCGACGCCACGGGTCGCGGCAGGCCACACGGGTAGACGGTCAGGAACCCGTTGCCGACGGTGTCGGTGGCCGTGACGTTGAGGACCGCGCCCCGCGCCGTACCGTCCACGCCTCCACGGCCGGCCACGCGCACCGGGGTCACCGATCCGGCGGCGAGGACCCCGAGCCCGACCTGCAGGCCGTCGATGCTCGAACCGTTCGGCACGGGACGACTGTCGAGCAGCCGCGCCGGCACCACCGACGTGAACGGGGTGATCGTGTCGTAGCCGTTGACGTCGACCACGAGATCGACAGCCAGGAGGCTGAAGATGCAGATCTTGCCCCGGGCGTCGAGGGCGGCCTGCACTGCGTTCGTCGCAACGGCACCCACGACGTAGTTGACGTGCGACGCGACCGGCCGAGGCCCGCACGGGAAGACGGTGACGTAGCCGGGACCCTTGGCGTTCAGCGCAGTGATGTTGAGCTCGACGTCGGTGGCATCGGCAGGCACCCCGCCGCGCCCGCCGACCTGCAGCTCCGTGACGGCTGCCGCGGCGAGTGGGCCGCCACCGTTGGCCAACCCGTCGACCGTGGCGAGCCCGGGATCGGTCCTCGTCTCGAGCACACGGGCCGGGTCGACCGGGGTGAACGAGGCGCCCAGCGGATACGCGCCGACGACGTCGACCACGAGGTCGGTGGGGTTGGACGTGAACAGGCAGGTTGACCCGGTGGCGGAGAGTTTGGCGAACACCGCGGTGGCCTGGTCGGTGCGCGCCGTGAAGTTGACCTGGGCGGCGTTCGGACGCAGACCGTCGCACGGGTAGACGGTGACGAAGCCGCCGGCCGTGGCGTTCGTCGTGGTGATGTTCAACGCCACCGCTGCCGCCCCGTCGGGCACGTTGGCGCGCCCGACGACTTGAAGCGTGGTCGTCTGGCCGTTCAACCGCGTGCCTCCACTGGAGCCGAGGCCGTCGACGGTCGGCGCCGCGATCCGCGAGTCGAACAGGCGGGCGGGGCCGACCGGGGTGTAGCTCGACCGACCACCCCCCTCGAGCACGGCGGCGGCGAGCAAGGTCGGCCCACCCTTGGCATCGGCGAGCGACGACGCGCCGAACAGTGTGGTGTCGTACACCTTCGCACCACCGAAGATGAGGAATCGATCGCACCCGGCTGCCGCCAGGCTCGACATCGCCTCGCGCACCGAGTC
>JAYUAM010000296.1:0-4839 GCA_043741295.1 Acidimicrobiia bacterium | reverse complement strand
CGGACGCCCACGACTCGACCGGGGCGAGACTTGGGTTTCAGCGGGTCGGGAGGTCGGGCACGCCTTCGGCGGGGGTGCGGCGCAGCGTCTCGACGGTGGCGCGGGTCATCACCGGGTCGACGCCGAGCGAGATGAGCTGGGCCTCGCACGCCTCCATCTCGTGGAGTCGGCGCACCGAATGCGTGCCCGTGCCCCGCACGAGTCGGGCGAGCAGCGCCTCGTCGGCGTTGGTGATCTCGTCGACGAGGTTGCCCCACAGCCAGTCGGCGAGGTCGGCGGCCTCGGCGGCGCGCATCGCCTCGATCGCGAGGGCCGCGAGGCCCTTCATCATTACGCTGCGCAGGAGCTTGCGCGTCGCCGCGTCGCCGGGCGCTCCGCCGATCGAGGTGACCGGCACGCCGAGCGGTGCCATTGTGGCGACGTACCGATCGGCCCCGTCGCCCGATGCCAGGGCCAGCGCGCGCATGCCGTTGCCGGGTACGACCGACAGCAGGGCGACGTCGGCGAAGGCGACGCCGCGCCGACCGGCGACGGCGGCGATCGAGCGCTTGACGGCGGCCGCGCTCGTCGACAGGTCGGCGTACAGCGCGCCGACCGGGATGGCGTCGACGGCCTGGCTGATCGCTGTGAGCGCGTGGGCCTGCGGGGTGAGCGCGAGCACGACGTCGGCGCCGTCGACTGCGGACGCGGGGTCGGCGTGTCTCGTGGCGCCGGCCGGGGTCGCGACCGGTGCCGGGTCGTACGCATGCACGTCGACGCCTGCCGCTACGAGGTCGGCGGCGAACAGCGAGCCGGCTTCGCCGAGACCGAACAGCGTGAACCTGGTCATCGAGCGCCCGCGGTCCGAGGGCCGGTCACCGGTCGACGTTTCGACTCCGGGCGCCCGCCGCTTCGTTGGTGTCGGGTCACCGGTCGCCGAGCGCGTCGAGCGCAGCAAGGGCTTCGGGCGTGTCGACGTACTCGACGCCGAGCTCGGCCAACTTCGCGCGTAGGCCGTACATGTCGACCCCGAGCTCGCCCGCGCCGAGGCGGGCCCGAGCGGCGTCCTCCTTGGCGACGCGCACCTCGGACTGCTCGGCCGCCCAGTCAGCCACGCGGCGGGGAACGACGACCACGCCGTCGTCGTCCGCCACCACGACGTCGCCTGGATGCACGGTCACCCCGCCGAGCACGACCGGCACGTTCACGGAACCGGGCGACGCCTTCACCGTCCCCTGGCACGACACGTGCTGCGACCAGACGGCGAACCCCAGATCGCGCAGCTCGTGGGTGTCGCGCACGCCGGCGTCGATGATCAGTGTCGACACCCCGCGGGCCAGCAGGGAGGTGGCGATCAGCTCACCGAACATGCCGTGCGCGGACGGCGCGGTGTTGGTGACGACGAGGATGTCACCGGCCTGGCAGACCTCGACCGCGGCGTGGATCATCAGGTTGTCGCCCGGGTGACACGAGACCGTGACGGCCGAGCCGGCGACACGGCGCCCCTGCTGGATGGGGCGCAGGTGCGCCCCGACGAACCCGCGCCGGCCGATCGCCTCGTGCACGGTCGCCGTTCCCGCTGCCCCCAGCCGGGCGATGACGGTCGGGTCGGCCCGATCGATCGAACGGACGACGATGTTGCGGTTCATTGCACTCCCCTGGGCGATCGACGACCGGTGGCCGGCAGAACGGCGGCGACCCGGGCCCGCTCCGATTGTCGACAATGCGCCGCCCCTCGGCAAACTAGAGGGTGGGTCCCGGCGGGTGACGCGGGGCCGCACCGTGCTGGAGGCGCCGATGACCGAGCCGAACGAACACCCCGTGTCGACGATGCGCGACTACGAGGACATCCCCGGCACCTACATCCAGGACGGGGCGCAGACGCGGCGCGGCTACCGGTTGAACATGGCGCTGCTCGAGCTCAACCGGGCCGATGGTCGCGACGCCTTTCGCGCCGACGAGGGCGAGTTCCTCGAGCGCTTCGGCGTCACCGCCGAGCAACGGCAGGCCGTCCTCGACCGCGACTGGCTGCGCATGCTCCAGTTGGGCGCGAACGTTTACTACCTGCTCAAGCTCACCGCGTTCGACCGGGTGTCGGTACAGCACATGGCCGGCCAGATGGGCGGCGTCTCCGAAGCCGACTTCATCGCCATGATGGTGGCCGGCGGTCGCCCCGTCGACGGCAACCGCACCCTCGCCGACTGGGCCAAGCAATGACCGCCCGCATCGTCGCCGGCATCGGCTGCACGCACGTGCCCTCCATCGGCGCGGCGATCGACAACGGTAAGACCGAGCAGCCGTACTGGAAGCCGCTGTTCGGCGGTTTGCCGCCGGCCCGCCAGTGGCTCGCCGACCTGGCGCCCGACGTCGCCATCGTCGTCTACAACGACCACGCCACGGCGCTGTCGCTGCGGATGATCCCGACGTTCCTGCTCGGCATGGCCGACCGCTTCGCGCCGGCTGACGAGGGCTACGGCCCTCGAAGGGTGCCGGTCGTCGAAGGCCATCCCGACCTCGCCTGGCACCTTGCCGAGTCACTGATCCTCGACGAGTTCGACCTCACGCTCGCCAACGAGCTCGACGTCGACCACGGGCTCACCGTGCCCCTCTCGATCACGTGTGGGCAGCCGACAGCGTGGCCGTTCCGCGTGATCCCGCTGGCCGTGAACGTGATCCAGTACCCGCCGCCCACCGGGCAACGGTGCCTGGCGCTCGGACGGGCCATCCGGCGCGCCGTCGAGGCGTTCCCCGAGGACCTGCGCGTCGTCGTGTACGGCACGGGAGGCATGTCGCACCAGTTGCAGGGCGAGCGCGCCGGGCTGATCAACCGTGAGTTCGACAACGCCTTCATCGACCGCTTGTTGGCCGACCCCGACGCTCAGGCCAAGGTGCCGCACCTCGAGTATCTGCGCGAAGCCGGGTCCGAAGGCGTGGAGCTGGTGATGTGGTTGATCATGCGTGGCGCGCTCGGCGACGACGTGCGCGAGGTGTTCCGCCTCTACCACGTGCCGGCATCGAACACGGGCTTCGGGTTGACGATCTTCGATGCCCAACCGGCGACCGTCCAGCCGGCCCGCCCGTGATCATCGACAGCCACGGCCACTACACGACCGCGCCGGCACCGCTCGGTGACTATCGCGACGCCCAGAAGGTGGCGGTGGAGGCCGACCCTGTCCACGTAGGGGAGAAGGGCGTCGTCACGATCAGCGAAGACGAGATCCGCGAGAGCCTGGAGGGCGCGCAGCTCAAGCTGCAGCGCGAGCGCGGCACCGACCTCACGATCTTCTCGCCCCGCGCCAGTTGGATGGGCCACCACCTCGGCAACATCCACACGAGCCGGTTCTGGACCGAGCACTGCAACGACCTCGTCCGCCGGGTGTGCGACCTCTATCCGACAAACTTCGCGCCGGTCTGTCAGCTGCCGCAGTCGCCGGGCGCGCCGATCGAGCCGTCGGTCGCCGAGCTCGAACGCTGCGTGAACGAGATGGGCTTCATCGGCTGCAACCTGAACCCCGATCCGAGCGGTGGGTTCTGGAACGGCCCGCCGCTCGGCGACCGCTACTGGTACCCGCTCTACGAGAAGCTCGTCGAGCTCGACGTGCCCGCCATGATCCACGTCAGCCAGGCGTGCAACCCGAACTTCCACACGACCGGTTCGCACTACCTCGGCGCCGACACCACCGGGTTCATGCAGGCGATGACCTCGAAGGTGTTCACCGACTTCCCGACGATGCGCTGGATCATCCCGCACGGCGGCGGCGCGGTGCCGTACCACTGGGGCCGGTTCCGTGGCATCGCCCAGGATGCCAAGCTCCCGCCGCTCTCCGAGCTGGTGCTGAACAACGTGTGGTTCGACACCTGCGTCTACCACCAGCCCGGCATCGACCTGCTGGTGAAGGTGATCCCAGTCGACAACATCCTGTTCGCGTCGGAGATGGTGGGCGCCGTACGCGGGATCGATCCCGAGACCGGCCACTACTACGACGACACCCGCCGCTACATCGACAACGCCGCGCTCACCGACGCCGACCGCGTGAAGATCTTCGACACCAACATCCGCCGGGTCTTCCCCCGCCTGGTTTCGGCCGGCTGAGCCACCCGGGTAGGCGGCAAGCCGCTCGGGTATGGGCGGCCATAACTGAGTGGGCGAGCCTTCACTCGGTTATGTATTCCATGACGAGATACGGATGCCCGTCGTAGGTCACGCCCGCATCGTGCACCGTGACGATGTGCGGATGCGCCGACAGAGCGCCCATGATCTCGCACTCGCGAAGGAGCGCCCGCACGACGTCCGGACCCGGGCGATCGTCGAGGATCTTGACCGCCACGAGTCGTCCGAGCCGCTCCTGCCGTGCCGCGTACACGGTCGCGAATCCGCCCCGCCCGACGAGCCGCCACTGGGTGAGCTCGTCCAGGCCGTGTGGTCGGTCGCCGGTCGCCGCGTCGGCGAAGGTCGGATCGGCGAGCGTCCTGCTGCCGTCGGCCTGGCGCTCGTTCACGGTGTGAGGCCCGATCGGGGGGCCGGCGGCGTCGCCGCTCCGCGGCCGTGGACCCGACTCACCCGCGACGGTGCGGCGGCGTGCGTTGCTCACGAGAACCCGGGACATCGCGGCCTCCTGCGTCGTCGACCCACTGGGGCCCCCGGACCGGCGGCCCGACGAGGGCGCACCGATGGAGCGGCCCTCGGGTCTGCCTACGGGGCGGAGACCCGATCGGTTCAGATCGCCGACGGCGTCTGGTGGCTACCGTCCACGCGTCAGGCCTCGAAAGCGGCGACCCTCAGGCGTTGACCGGGCTGCCGACCATCGACGTCGCCGGTGCCCCCGCCAGTTCGTGGGCGAGGACGCCGTAGCGCACGAT
>JAYUAM010000295.1:0-11211 GCA_043741295.1 Acidimicrobiia bacterium | reverse complement strand
CCGGCATTCCGGCGGCAGCCGAAGCGGCGGCGGTCAACGTCACCGTGACCGAGGCCGGCGGCCCGGGCTTCGTCACCGCCTGGCCCGACGGGCTGGCGCGGCCGACGGCGTCGAACCTCAACTACGTCGCTGGCCAGACGGTTCCGAACGCCGTCACCGTAGGCCTCGGTGCGACCGGCGCGATCGAGCTCTACACGCTCGCCTCGGCCGATCTCGTCGTGGACGTGAACGGCTGGTTCAAGAGCCCGTACGGCGCCTGACCCAGCCCGGCGCGGGTTCGCGTCGGCGACCGAACTCGATTGACCCTCAGGTCAACCCGGCCGGTAGGGTTCGACCTCATGGCCGACGCCCCGAGCTACCGCTTCGACACCGTTCCGTCCGTGCGCGAGTCGCTCAAGAGCGTGAAGTACCTCGCCGACGACGGCATCGCCGGCGTGGTGTTCCTGGCGGACCGGTTGCAGAAGCCGATCCTGGTCGAAGGGCCCGCCGGCACGGGTAAGACGCAGCTCGCCAAAAGCGTCGCCGAGATGAGCGGCGCCCGCTTGATCCGCCTGCAGTGCTACGAGGGCCTCGACGAGTCGAAGGCGCTGTACGAGTGGAACTACAAGAAGCAGCTCCTGCGCATCCAGGCCGACCGCAACAGTGACTCGTGGTCGGAGGTGCACGACGACATCTTCTCCGAGGAGTTCCTGCTCACCCGGCCGCTGCTCGAGGCGATCCGCTCCGACGACCCGGTCGTGCTGTTGATCGACGAGGTCGACCGCGTGGAGGTCGAGACCGAGGCGCTGCTCCTCGAGATCCTGTCCGACTACCAGGTGTCGATCCCCGAGCTCGGCACGGTGGAGGCGAAGCAGATCCCGCTCGTCTTCCTCACGTCGAACAACACCCGTGAGCTATCGGAAGCGCTGAAGCGCCGCTGCCTGTACCTGCACGTCGACTACCCGCAGATGGACCGCGAGAAGGAGATCGTGCTCACCAAGGTGCCGGGGATCAGCGACAACCTCGCCGATCAGATCTCGCGCATCGTGCGCTCGATCCGCCAGATCGAACTGAAGAAGGCACCGTCGGTGTCGGAGACGATCGACTGGGCCCGCACTCTCGTGCTGCTCGGCATCGAGCACATCGACGCCCAGACGGCGAAAGAGACGCTGCACGTCCTCCTCAAGTACCAGACCGACATCGCCAAGGCGGCGAAGGAGCTCTCGGTCGAGGGCAAGAAGTAGCGACGCATGCTCGACCTGCTCGCCGGGTTCATCACCGAGCTGCGCAACGCCGGGCTCCCCGTCAGCCTGACGGAGAACCTCGATGCGATGGAGGCGGTGACCCACATCCCGCTCGAAGATCGCGACGCGTTCAAGTTCGCCCTCGGCGCCACGCTCGTGAAGAACTCGTCGCACTGGCGCGCCTTCGAGACGGTGTTCGAGGTGTACTTCAGCCTGCGCGGTCCCGAGTTCAAGTTGCGCGAGGGCGGCGACGACGAGCTGCTCGACGAGCTGTGGCGCGAGATGCAGGAGCAGCGCCAGGGTGAGGGCAAGGGCAGCGGGGGAGCGATGGATTCGCTCACGCCCGAGGAGCTGATGCAGGCGCTGTACGCCGCACTGATGAACGGCGACGACGCGATGATGCGCGCCCTCGCCCGCCAGGCCGTCAACCGCTTCGCCGGCATGGAGCCCGGCCGTCCCGTCGGCGGCACGTACTACCTGTACCGCACGCTGCGGAACCTCGACCTCGACAACATGGTCGACAAGCTGATGGACGCCCAGCGCGAAAAGCTCGGTGGCGAGATGACGCAGCTCGAGGAGCGGCTCGAGAAGGACGAGTTCGACTCACGGGTGGACCAGTTCCGAAAGGAGATCGAGTCCGAGATCCGCCGTCGCCTCGTGGCCGACCGCGGCGCCGAAGCGATGGCCAAGACACTGCGCAAGCCGCTGCCGGAGGACGTCGACTTCATGCACGCTTCGCGCGAGGAGATGGCGTCGCTCAAGAAGGCGCTCTACCCGCTCACCCGCAAGCTCGCCGCCCGGCTCACGCGCAAGCGCCGCCACGGCCGCAAGGGTCCGCTCGACTTCCGCAACACCGTCCGCCACTCGCTGAGCTACGGCGGCGTGCCGGCCGAACCGAAGTTCAAGTCGCCGCGGGCCTCCAAGCCCGAGCTGATGGTGGTCGCCGACATCTCCGGATCGGTCGCCGCGTTCGCCCGCTTCACGCTGATGCTTGTGTACGCCATCCAGGGCCAGTTCTCGAAGGTGCGCAGCTTTGTGTTCATCGACGGGATCGACGAGGTTACGGACTACTTCAAGGGCGTCGAGGACGTGTCCGAGGCCGTGCACCGCGTGAACACCGAGGCCGACGTGGTGTGGGTCGACGGCCACTCCGACTACGGGCACGCCTTCGAAGTGTTCTGGGAGCGTTACGGCAAGGACATCGGCCCGAAGACCACCGTGCTCCTGCTCGGCGACGCGCGGAACAACTACCACGCTTCGGCATCGTGGGTCGTGCGCGAGATGCGCCACAAGGCCCGTCACGTCTACTGGCTCAACCCCGAGCCCCGCTCGTACTGGAACACCGGCGATTCGATCGTCGGCGACTACGGCACCCACACCGACGGCGTCTACGAGTGCCGCAACCTCCGCCAACTCGAACAGTTCGTCGAGAAGCTCGCCTGAAGGCCGGGGGTGGTTGCGGTGACGTCGGCCGGCCACCTCGTGGTCATCACCGGTCTTCCGGGCAGCGGCAAGACCACCGTGGCGAAGGCGCTGGCCAGTCGCCACGGTGCCGCACGGATGTGTCCCGACGATTGGATGATGTCGGCCGGCATCGATCTGTGGGACGCCGACGTACGCGCCAGGGTCGAGGAGTTCCAGGGCGCGCTCGCGCTCGAACTGCTGCGGCGCGGACGGACCGTCATCATCGAGTGGGGTGTCTGGACGAGATCCGAGCGCGACGCGTTGCGTGATGCCGCCTGCTCGGCCGGAGCGAGCGTCGAACTGCGCTACCTGACCGAGCCCCTGGAGGAGCTCTGGCGGCGGATCGTGCAGCGCGACCTCGAAGGCAGGTGGGGTTCGCGGTCGATCGAGCGACACGAGCTGGACGACTGGGCAGCGGCCTTCGAGCCACCGACCGCTGACGAGCTGGCGACCTACGACGGACCCGTGCTCGGTGAGTGACGGAGCTGAGAACGTGGACGGAGTCGCTCCCGACGGTTCCCCGGTCGAGGTGTACCGGGTGCTGCGCGTCGAGCCGGACCTCGGGCGGCTGCGATCCGTTCTGCCGTCGGGGTGCTCGGTGCTCGATCTGGGCGCCGGCGTCGGTCGGCTGGCGAACCCGCTGGCGGCCGCCGGCCATCAGGTGGTCGCCGTCGACGAGTCCAGCGAGATGCTGGCGTGGGTCGACGGACCCGAGCGCATGCACGCCGACATCTGATCGCTCGATCTCGGGCGCCGATTCGATGCCGTGCTCGCCCTGAGCCATCTGATCAATAATCCGTCTCGGGAGCGGCGTGTCGAGCTCCTCGCCGCGTGCCGTCGCCACCTCCGCGACGGCGGCGTGCTCGTCGTCCAGCGCTACCCGCCGGCGTGGCGGCCCACGGACGGATCGAGCACCAACGGGGCCGTCGAGATCCGGTTGCACGACGTCGTCGGCCGCAACGGGAGGTTCACCGCCGCGGTGACCTACTCGGTCGGCTCACGATCCTGGAGCCAACCGTTCGAAGCGGCGATCGTGGACGACAGCGAGCTCGCGTCCCTGGCCGTCGCCACTGGGCTGATCGTGACGGGTTACCTCGACGACGAACGAGCTTGGGTGTCGTTGACGACGGCCCCGTGATCGCCCGCCGGTCCCGACCGGTCAGCAGGTAGCCGGTCCCGCCACGGGCGCGTCGGTGAACCAGAGCCACTTGGTGTGCATCGGTTCGCCGAGGGGGTGTCGGTAGGGCGAGGCGGGGTCGGGCGGCGGACCGGTCGGAGGGGTCGGTCGGCCTGATCCGGCGATCGGGCGACCGCGGTGGTCGAAGAACTCGAGCCCGTCGAGTTGCTCGGGGTTGCCGGTGACCGTGAACGCACCCCGATGGTGTGCATCGTGGTGGTGCGGGCACAGCGCGATGAGGTTCTCGGCGTCCGTCGGGCCGCCATCGATCCAGTGCTGCAGATGGTGCACTTCGAGGTGCCGGCTGCACGTGCACGACGGGTGCCGGCAGGTTCGATCGCGATCGAGGACCACCCGGCGGGTGTGGGCCGGGATCGTGCGCCGGGCCCGACCGACGTTGATCGGGCGGCCCTCCTTCAGCCACAGCGGCACGATCACGCCGTCGCACAGGATGGCGTCGCGCAACGACGCCGGGAGCTGCGGGCCGCCGTTGATCCACGCGCGCGCCGGGCCGGGCCCGCCATCGGGATCGGTGTCGAGGTGCACGTAGGTGCGGAAGTGGTCGAGCCGGCCGAGACCGCCGATCGTGCCGAGCGACCGCTTCGCCATCTCCACGATCGCCTGGACGGCGGTGACGTTCGGGTGGCCGGCCTGGAACAACGCATCGCGTGCCTCGGCAAGGGCCTTGTCGACGATCGCTCCGTCGATCGCGTTGCACTCGAGGTGCAGGTGGTAGCGACCGAGATCGTCGAAGGCCGCCGAGAGCTGGTCACGCGGGTCGGCCCCGGTGACGGGTTCCGGCTCGGGCTCGGGCTCCGGATCGTGCTTCGGTTCGACGCGCACGTACTTGGACAGCGCGGTGGCGAGCTGGCTGACGGTCGACACCCTGGCGAGCGCGCAGACCTCGGCGTCGTTGTGGGCCGGCGTGTGCCGGGCGACGACGGCCACCTGGTCGACCGCCAGCTCACCGGCGGCGAACGCGCCGAGCGTCTCGGGTAGGTCGTCGCGGCGGCGGGCGATGGTGACGAACTGCCGGGCACGGGCAGGGGAGAGCCCCGTCTGCCAGGCGAGCCAGTGCTCGGGCGTGCGGACGCCGCCCTGCTCCCACAGCGCGCCGTCGAGCGCCTCGCCGACGAGCGACGCAAGCTCGGCGTGCAACACGTTGAGATGCCCGCAGGTGACGGCGATGCGAGCGTGCAGCTCCTCGACCGCCTGTTCCGCGTGCGCCCTCGTCATGGTGCTATCGTACACCTGTTCGCTCTTCCCCACAACCATGACGAGCTGATTCTTGGCCAGATTGGGTGCGTGAAAGCGGTGGTCGAACCGGCGTGAAAGCGACATGCCGGGGTGGCAACGGTGTACCGAACCCCAGCCGGCTACCCTCCGGCTCCGTCATGACCCGATTGATCCTCGTCCGTCACGGAGAATCGAACGCCAGCGTCGAGCGCATCGTCGGTGGGCCGCGCTCGTGCACGGGGCTCTCGCCGCTCGGCCGTCAGCAGACCGAGGCGCTGGCCGAGCGGTGGCGCCGGACGGGCGAGGTGAAGCCCACCGTGCTCGTGTCGTCCACCTACCGCCGCGCCGTCGAGACGGCCGAGATCCTCGCGCCCGCGCTCGGCAACCTCCCGATCGAGGAGATCCACGACCTCGGCGAGCACTTCCCCGGCGACACGATCGACGGCATGTCGTTCGAGACGTTCGCCAACACCTACGGCCTGACCGACTGGGACGGTGACCCGTTCGCCGTCGGCTTCCCCGGCGGTGAGACGGTCGCCGCGTTCCAGCACCGTGTGGCCGGCGCGCTGGCCGAGCTCACCCGTCGCCATGCCGGTGCGACGGTGATCGTAGTCTGTCATGGAGGTGTGATCGACACCGCCGTGCGCCGGTTCCTTCAGTCGCCATCCACGGGCCACTTCGAGATCCACACGTTGAACACGTCGGTGAGCGAGTTCCTGCTCGTGAGCGACGTGAAGTGGCGGATGATCCGCTACAACGACTCGGGCCACCTCGCCGGCCTGCCGCGCGAGACCCCCCGCGCCGTCAGCACCTCGCCCGACGTCGCCCAGCTCGAGCTGCGCCCGGTGACCGAAGCGAACCTCGATGCGGTGCGCACGATCCGGGTGCGACCGAACCAGCAGCGGTTCGTCGCCCCCGTCGACCAATCGCTCATCGAGGTCACCCATGGCACGATCGACAGCTGGTACCGGGCGGCCTTCATCGGCGACCGGCCCGTGGGCTTCCTGATGCTCTGCCTTCCCGGACAACGACGTGACGACCACCCCTACGACGCGTGGTACCTGTGGCGACTGTTGGTTGGCGGGCAGTACCAACGGGGCGGGTACGGCCGACGCATCCTCGAGCTTGTCTGTGACGAGATCCGCCGCCGGCCCGACACCGCGCAGGAGCTCTACCTGCGCTGGGTGGCCGGCGAGGGCGGGCCCGAGGAGTTCTACCTGCGGTTCGGCTTCGAGCCCACCGGTCGCGTGGTCGACGGCGAGGTCGAGGCCCGCCTCGCCCGCTGGCCCGCCGTGCGCGGTCCGGGCGGGTCGACGCCACGGGGCTGACGTGCGCCCATAGGCTCGTCGTACCGCAGGAAGGGCGGGCTGATGCGGTACGACACGGTGATCATCGGAGCAGGCGCAGCAGGATGCGTGCTCGCCGCGCGCCTGAGCGAGGACCCAGCGCACAAGGTGCTCCTCCTGGAGGCCGGCCCCGATCTGCGCGACGGTGGCAACCCCCGGCTTCGCAGCGCCAACTTCCTACGCACGTTCGACGACGCCGAGCGCTTCTGGCGCCCGTTGCACGCAACCCGGGCCGCCGGCGCGACGCCGGGCCACTACCGGCGCGGTCGGGGTGTCGGTGGCAGCGCCGCGGTGAACGGCATGCTCGCCCTGCCGGGCCATCGTGACGACTACGACCGCTGGGCGAAGCTCGGCGCGACCGGCTGGTCGTGGGACGACGTCGGGCCGGCCTACGCCTCCCTGCTCGGTCACCTCCCGCTGAGCACCGTGCCGTCGCGACACTGGGGACCGGTCGACCAGGCGCTTGCTCGCGCCCGCAAGGAGCGCATCGAACCGGCGCGGCTCACCATGCGCCACGGGCAACGTGAGTCGGTCGTGGAGGTCTATCTCGATCCCGCCCGCGCCCGCCCCAACCTCACGGTTCGCGCCGACGCACCGACGGCGTCGGTGGTTCTCGACGGCAACCGGGCCACCGGTGTGCGGCTGGCTGACGGTGAGCTGATCGAGGCGGCCGAGGTGGTCGTGGCCGCCGGAGCGGTGCACAGCCCCGGGCTGCTGCTGCGCTCGGGTGTCGCCCGGCCGGGCATCGGCCACAACGTGCGCGACCACGCGTCGGTGCGCATCGTGATCGACCTGAAGGCCGACGAGCGCGTCGTCGATCTCAACCGCCCCGTGTTCTCGGTGTTCGGCAAGATGTCGTCGGGTGAGGGGGAGGACGATCTGCAACTGCTCCCGATGAACATCAGCGGGCTCGACGCCGACGGTCGCCGCTACGGCGCGCTGATGGTCTCGCTCATGCAGGTCCACTCGACGGGTCGTATCGTTCCGGTCGGGGCCGACCCGCTCGCCGCGCCGCGCATCGAGCTCAACATGCTGTCGGACGAGCGCGACGTGCGTCGCCTGCGCATCGGACTGCTCTACCTGTTGTCGCTCGGGCGTGACCGTGCGGTGACGATGATCGCCGACGGTGTGTACGTCGACGACAAGGGCACGACGGCCGAGGACCTTGCCGGTGCCAGCGACGACGATCTCGACGCGTGGATGCTCGCCAACCTCAACGACTACGTGCACATCTCGGGCTCGTGCCGCATGGGTGCTCCCGACGACGACGACGCCGTCGTCGACCCGACCGGTCGAGTGATCGGTTACGAGGGCCTGCGCGTGTGCGACGCCTCGATCTTCCCCGACCTGCCCCGCGCCAACACCCACCTGCCCACCGTGATGGTCGCCGAGCGCATCGCCACGATGATCGCCACCGACGCCTGACGGCCGGGCCGAGCGGTCGCCGCCGGAACCGCCTAGCGGTTGCGCAGGCGTTGATAGGTGGCGATGAGCGCGTTCGTGGAACCGTCGTGGGCCGCGCTCGCGGGCGCGCCGGTGGCGAGCTCGGGGATGATGCGCATGGCGAGAACCTTGCCAAGCTCGACGCCCCACTGGTCGAAGCTGTTGATGCCCCAGAGCGCGCCCATCGTGAACACGCGGTGCTCGTAGAGCGCCACGAGCTCGCCGAGGGCGAACGGCGACAGCGCCTCGCCGAGTATCACCGTGGTCGGGCGGTTGCCCGGGAACGTCTTGTGCGCCACGAGCGCTTCGGCGACGCCCTCGGCCCGTACCTCGTCGGCCGTCTTGCCGAAGGCGAACGCTTCGGACTGGGCGAGCAGGTTGGCGATGAGCATGTCGTGCTGCGCGCCGGTCGTGTCGCCGGGCGGCAGGTGCACGGGGTTGGCGAAGCCGATGAGGTCGATCGGGGTCACGGTCGTCCCCTGGTGCAGCAGCTGGAAGTAGGCGTGCTGGCCGTTGGTGCCCGGCGTGCCCCACACCGTGGGCCCGGTGTCGCAGTCGACAGGCGAACCGTCGATGGTCACCTGCTTGCCGTTCGACTCCATGTCGAGCTGCTGCAGGTACGAGGGGAAGAGCGCCAGCTCGTTGCAGTACGGAATAACGGCCTGGCTCGGCGAGCCCATGAAGTTGCGCTCCCACGCGCCGATCAATCCCATGAGGAGGGGCACGTTCTCGCCCGAGGCCGCATCGCGGAAGTGGTCGTCGACGGTGCGGAAGCCGGCGAGCATCTCGTGGAACCGCTCGGGCCCGATGGCGAGCATCAACGACAGGCCGATGGCCGAATCCATCGAGTAGCGGCCGCCCACCCAGTCCCAGAAGCCGAACATGTTCGCCGTGTCGATGCCGAAGGCGGCGACCTTGTCGGCGTTGGTCGACACGGCGACCACGTGGGCCGGAACCGCGTCGGTGCCCAGGGCACCGACGAGCCACGTGCGCGCCGCCGTTGCGTTGGTCATCGTCTCCAACGTCGTGAACGTCTTGGACGCCACGACCACGAGCGTCTCGGCCGGGTCGAGGTCGAGCGTCGCCTCGCGGATGTCGGAGCCATCGACGTTCGAGACGAACCGGAACGTCATCGAGCGGTCGGACCAGTTGCGCAGCGCGTGCGTGGCCATCGCCGGGCCGAGGTCGGAGCCACCGATCCCGATGTTGACCACGTTGCGGATGCGCTTGCCGGTGTATCCGACGTGCTCACCCGACCGGACCCGGTCGGCGAAAGTGGCCATCCGGTCAAGCACGTCGTAGACGTCGGGGACGACGTTGTGGCCGTCGACCATCACCGTCGCGCCGCGCGCGGCGCGCAAGGCCGTGTGGAGCACCGCACGTTGTTCGGTGGCGTTGATCCGCTCGCCGGCGAACATCGCGTCGCGACGGGAGGTGACGCCGGCGCGGTCGGCGAGCGCGAGCAGCAGGCTGATCGTCGTCGTGTCGACTCGCTGCTTGGAGAGGTCGACGTGGAGGTCGCCGACGGGGAACGTGAACCGGTCGGCGCGGGCCGGGTCGGCGGCGAAGAGGGCCCGCAGCGAGGTGCGCTGGACGTCGTCGGCGTGACCACGGAGTGCTCGCCACTCGGGGGTGTCGGTGATCGTCATGGCCGGCAGTCTGTCAGGCCCGCGGTCGTCGCGGGCGCGCCGGCGCGCCGGGATCGGGTCAGCGGCCGCAGCCCGGCTCGTCGATCGGCAGGATCGCCGCCGCCGCTCCCGCCGACGCGTCGGTCTGGGGTGCGGTCGCCGGTGGTTGGGTGAGGTCGATGTCGCCCTCGGCGATCAGCACGCTCGCCTGTCCGCCGTCGATCGTCACCGTTGCAACGGTGACCGGAATGGTCGACCACTCCAGCGGCACGGCGGCGAGGGCGCGGGCCGCGCTGGCCAGTCGCCGGGCCTCGCGGACCGTGAGCCCTTCGTCGACGGTCAACCGCGGGAGCACCCGCGTGATCACCTCGCCAATGTCGATGTGTCCACCGTCGAGCGCGCCGGCGACCACGCGCCGGGCGAGGTCGCCCTGGCGGGCCATGCGCCCGAGGTCGCTCGACGGGTCGGCGAGCCAGCGCTCGCCGTCGAAGTGTTCGAGGTAGCGACTGCGCGCGTACCTTAGGAGCGCGGCGCCGTCGAGGTGGGTGCAGCCGGCGGGGGCCTCGAACCCGGTGTGGCGGTCGAGCACCGGTTCGGCGAAGGCGAGGTCGACCCCGCCGACGGCGTCGCCGAGCGCGGCGAACGTGGTGAAGTCGAGCTCGACGTAGTGGTCGAGGTGCACATGCGTGAGCTGCTCCACGGTCTGGACGAGCGCCCGGCGGTTGCCGACAAGGCCGTTGATCCGGGTCTTGGCACCCGTGGTTGGGTCGGTGACGTAGAGGTCGCGCGGTACCGACAGGATGCGACGCACGCCGGCCGTCGGGTCGATGCGCACGACCATGATCGTGTCGCTGCGTGAGCCGCTGACGGTCGGGTCTCCGGCCCGCGGGTCGACGCCGACGACGAGGACGTCGACCGCAGCGGCGAGCGGCGGGTCGAGCGTTGTCGCGACCGGCTGCGCGGGGTCCGTTGCTGCGATGCTCGTCGCCGGCCCGGTCCTCGCCGGCGTGATCACGTCGACTCGGTGGGGTTGCACGCTGCGCAGCCACAGTCCCGCCAGGCCCGGTATGACGAGCGCGGTGGCGATCGTCGCCAGCGCGACGCGGCGGCGCCGTCGTAGCGTCCGGGCCCGTCGGGCGACACCGGACTTCAGGCGCTGGCCGGGAACGTAGGGCGTGATGTCGTCTAGGTGGTCGAGCATCAGCAGTCTCCTTCGAGCGTCGGGGCGAGGCCGAGTCGCAGCGCACCGAGGCCGCGGCTGGCGTGCTGCTTCATGTGCCGGTCGAGCACCCGAGGGCGGCGGCCACGGTCGCCTCGGGAGATCCGCGAGGTAGCGCAGCACCACCACTTCGCGTTGGCGGCGCGGCAACCGGGCGAGGTGGGTGACGAGCTCGATGCGGTCGAGCGGGAGCACGTCGGCCGTGATCTCGGCCCGCCGCGGCAACCGGGGGGCCCGTGCGCGCTTCCGCCACGCGCCGATCGCCAGGTTCGACGCCGTGCGGGCCGTCCACGCCTCGGCGTAGGGCGAGATGCCCGCCCAGCGCACGAGCGCCCGGGCGAGGGTCTCCTGGGTGATGTCCTCGGCTTCGGCCCGGTCGCCGAGGACCCGGAACGCCACCCGGTAGGCGAGGGCGTCGAACGCGACGTCGAACCCGCCGTCGCGCTAGGCGGAGCCACCGGGATCCGGCTTGTCG
>JAYUAM010000294.1:0-1983 GCA_043741295.1 Acidimicrobiia bacterium | reverse complement strand
CGCCGCCACCGGCGGCGAGGACGTCGTCGAGCCAGTTGCCCTCGTAGACGTCGGTCGGGCCCTGGATCAGGTCGGAGGCCGGCGCGTCGGTCGGTGTGGTGACCAGCGTCCAGGCCTGGCGCTTGTACGTCCAGTTCTCGGGGAACAACCGGTGCGCCTCACGCCACCACGACACGGCGGCGTCAGGCCCGATCGTGCGGCGCAGGTGGTTCCCGAGCTCGAAGCAGGCCGCGGCACGGGCGTGCTCGACCGGGCGCGGTTGCGAGCGGGCGACCACCTCCTCGGGCGTCATCACGTACTGGCTGTCGGTGCCGCGCTCGGCCCAGTCGACGACGGCGGCGCGGTAGCGAGCGCCGACGTCGGCGATCTTGTTCACCTCGCCGAGCATCGTCTTCAACCGGTCGGGAAGAGCGTCGGGCACGTCACGCTCGACGCGCTCCTCGATCGACGCCTGTTCGGCCGGCCGCACGATCATGCCGTCCTCGTCGATCCACACGGCCATCGGCACGTTCACGAAACCGAACGCCTCGTCCGTCGCGTGCTCGGTGTCTATGAGGCTCGGGTGTGTCGGTGCGGCGGCGTCGATCCACGGTCGGGCGCGGCTCGGGTCGACATCTAGGGCGACCGTGACGATCGACAGCCCGAGCGGCTCCAGTTCTGCATGCAGTGCCTGCCACCCGGGCAGGCTGGTGCGGCAGCCTCACCAACTGGCCCAGGCCACCATCACGAGCCGGCGACCGCGCATCGACGAGAGGTGGAACTCGGCGCCGTCGCGGTCGTGGAGCACCGGGTCGGCGGCCAGCGCGGTGGACAGCGCGCGCCCGCCGGACGCCGGCCCGAGGGCCCACAGTCCGTGGGCCTCGTCGTGCACGAGCGGCATGCGGAGCCGGTCTGCCGCGACCGAGACATCGAGCGACCCGTCGGCGTCGAGTGCGCCCGGCGCAGGCACGCAGACCTCACCCCGACACAGACCTTCGGGCTTCGGTTCCCACCCGGTCTGCGAAGCGAACTCGGCCGGGTCGATGCGCAGCGAAGTGAGGAGCATGCGCCGACCCTACCCGTGCGGCCCGGCGTCGCTGTCAGCGTCTGTCGCAGCGAGCCTCCGTCGTGAGCCGGCGCTGCGTTGCCGCATCACCGTGGCGCTGTCCCAGTAGTCGGTGCGGGCGGCGACCAGCGCGTCGGCGTCGACCTCGAACCACCACACGCCGCGCACGTCGATGCCCCCGTCGGCCGTGAGACGGTAGGCAACGGCCACCGGCGACCCACCGTCGGCGACCACGATGTCCTCGATGTCGTAGTGCATCCCTGGCACGTCGGCGAGGAACCGGGGGAGCGCGGCGCGGTAGGCGTCGCGCCCGTCGGTCGGGCGCCCGAGTTCGCTGGCGTGACGGTTCACGAACCCAGGGGACACACAGGCGACGACGGCCTCGATGTCGCCAGCGTTGAGCCCGGCCACGTAGCGCTCCACGAGCCGACGGCTCACCCCACCGTTGAGACGAGCGCTCACGTGACGCGTCTAGAGGTCGTGCCGGTGGATGTGGGCCGGATGGGCGGTGGGCGTACCCCAGGTGGCCTCGGCCTCGGCGTACACGCCCTGGTCGAACGAGAACTCGACGACGTTGCCGTCGGGGTCGGTGGCGGCGCACACGTAGCCGACCGGTGGCGGGAGCTGCTGCGGTTCCCACACCAGACAGCCGGCGGCGCGCGCCAATCCGGCCACTCGCTCGACGTCCTCGCGCGTCGCCAGCTCCATGCCGAGATGAGCGAACGGGCCGAGCTGCGGTTGGGGCCGCCCGCGGTCCTTGGTGAAGTCGACGAGCACGAGCACGAACGGGTGCTCGGCCGGCCCGGGGTGGGCAAGCCACACCGACCGCCCGGCGGCGTCGTCCATCCGTTTCAGCACCCGCAGCGGGGTGTAACCCTCGTACCAGGCGATGGACGCCTCGACATCGGCCGACGGCAGGGCGATGTGCGTCCAGCGGG
>JAYUAM010000293.1:0-11240 GCA_043741295.1 Acidimicrobiia bacterium | reverse complement strand
TCGGCGCGATCCTCGGCACGGTCGCGACCAGCGCCGGGCGCATCGAGCTCGACGGTCATGACGTCACCCACCTCGCCGTGCGCGGGCGGCGCGAGGCGGGCATGGGATACATCCCCGAGGACCGCCACCGCGAGGGGTTGCTGCTGCTCTCGTCGCTCTGGGAGAACTCGATCCTCGGCCACCAGTCGACGCCCACCAACGCCAACGGACCGTGGGTCAACCGGGCCGGCGCCCGGGCCCGCACCGCCCAGATCGTGAAGGAGTTCGACGTCCGTACCCCGAGCATCGACACCGCCGCCATCGCGCTGTCGGGCGGCAACCAGCAGAAGCTCGTCGTCGGTCGGGAGATCCTGGCCGAGCCGAAGCTGCTCATCGCCTCGCACCCGACGCGCGGCATCGACGTCGGCGCCCAGGCGCGCGTCTGGGACGAGCTGCGCGCCGCCCGCAAGGCCGGCATGGCGACGCTGCTCGTGTCGGCCGACCTGGAGGAGCTGATCGGCCTGTCGGACACCCTGCTCGTCATGCTGCGCGGGCGCATCGTCGCCACGCTCGATCCGGCGAAGGTCACGGCGCCCGAGCTCGGCGAGTACATGACCGGGGCACGCGCCGCCCAGGACGCGGGCGCAGCCGACCTACCGCCACCCGTCGCTCCACCGGCCAACGGGGCCGCCGACTCGTCGAACGGAGGTGCGTCGTGAACTCGCGGAGCCGCCAGCTCGTCGTCTCCGTGGTGGCGCCGCTCGTCGCGTTCGTGATCTCGTTGATCATCGCCACGCTCGTCATCAAGATCAGCGGCAACGATCCGTTCAAGGCGTACTCGACGATGCTGCGCTACACGTCGCAGGCCGACTCGGTGACCTCGATCCTCAACCGGGCGAGCAGCCTGTACATCGCCGGCCTCGCCGTCGCCCTCGGGTTCAAGATGAACCTCTTCAACATCGGCGTCGAGGGCCAGTACCGCATCGCCGGGCTGATGGCCGCCTACTTCGGCGCCCAGGTGAAGCTGCCGGCCATCCTGCACGTGCCGTTCATCATGATCGTGGCGATGACGACGGGGTCGCTGTGGGCGGGCATCGCCGGCTGGCTCAAAGTGAAGCGCAACGTCAACGAGGTGATCTCCACGATCATGCTCAACTTCATCGCCAGCGGGCTGATCGTGTGGCTGCTCAACTTCCACCTGCGGGCGCCGCGCAAGGAGGGTGTGCTCGGCGCCAAGACGAGGGTGATCGCCCGCTCTGGCTGGATGCCGTCGCTCAACCGTCCGCTGCGCTGGGTCGGCATCCACCTGCCCGGCGGGCGCGACAGCCTGTACGGCTACGTGCTCGTCGCCGTATTGCTCGGCGTCGTGTACCACGTGGTGCTCACCCGCACCCGGTTCGGGTTCGACCTGCGGGCCAGCGGCGGCAACGCGACTGCGGCGCGAGCATCGGGCGTGAACCCGTCGCGGATGATCCTCACGACCATGCTCCTCTCGGGCGCCATCGCCGGGCTCATCGGCATGCCCGACACGATGGGCCAGACCCACTTCTTCGACGAGGCGTTCCCCGCGGGCCGCGGGTTCGACGGCATCGCCGTCGCCCTGCTCGGTCAGAACCACGCCGTCGGCGTCGGCGTCGCGGCGATCCTGTTCGGCTTCCTCGACCGATCATCGAACGCGCTGCAACTCGTGAACGTGGCACCCGAGGTCATCGCCATCATGAAGGGCACGATCATGATCAGCGCCGTGGTCACCTTCGTGCTTCTGCGGCGGTGGGCGACCACAACTGCGGTCAAAGCCGCCGCCGTTCAGCTCGAAGCCGGAGTGTCGGCATGAGTGTGGTCGGCGACACGACGACGGCCACGCTCACACCCGAGCCGTCAGCTGCGCCGCCGTCGACGCTCAGCCGGTGGACCGGGACCTGGTGGTGGCGGTACGTGGTGTTCGGCGCGATGTTCGTGGTGCTCGTCTCGTTGGCCCACGCCACGAACGGCCGCTCGCTCACGGCGCAGGGCACGTTCAGCGAGATGCTCATCGCCGGCACGCCGATCCTGCTCGCCGGGCTCGGCGGCCTCTACAGCGAGCGGGCCGGCATCGTGAACATCGCCCTCGAAGGCATGATGATCATGGGCACGTGGGGTGCCGCCCTGCTCGGGTGGAAGTTCGGCGCGTGGTGGGGCGTGCTCGGCGGTGTGCTCGGCGGGCTCGTAGGCGCGCTGCTGATGATCCTCACCACCGTCGTCGTCGGCGTCGACCATGTGGTGGCCGGCGTGGCGATCAACATCCTGGCACCGGGCCTGACCCGGTTCCTGTCGTCGAAGTTCTTCAACGGCAAGGGCGGCTCCATCGCCAGCTCGCCGCAGACGAAGGGCCACATCGGGTTCTTCCGCTGTCCGCTTCTGGCCGGCGGCAAGCTCTTCGGGTGGAAGACGCCCGACGTGCTCGGGTGGTTCGCCAAGAGGAACTGGCTGTTCGTATCCGACATCGCCGGCGCGATCCGTGGGTTGCTCAACCCCGTGGCGTGGACGATCGTGCTCGCCATCGCGCTCGTGCCGCTCTCGGCGTTCGTTCTGTGGCGCACACGGTTCGGCCTGCGGCTGCGCTCGGCCGGCGAGAACCCCTTCGCCGCCGACTCCCTAGGTGTGCCCGTGCACCGCATGCAGGTCTACGCGCTCCTGATCTCGGGCGCGCTCGCCGGGTTCGGCGGGTCGGTGATGGTGCTCGCCGCCAGCCAGTACCGCGAGAACCAGACGGTGGGCAACGGCTTCATCGGCCTCGCCGCGCTCATCTTCGGCAACTACCGACCTACCGGTGTGGCGTCGGGCGCCGCGCTGTTCGGCTACGCCGGCGCGGTGAGCAAGACCGACCTGTCGGGGCGGGCCTCGCGCGCGCTGCTCCTGCTGCTCGTCGGTGTTCTCGTACTCGCCGCCATCTCGATGATCCGTCGACGTCGTTGGCGAGGGCTCGCCGGCAGCATCGCTCTCGCCGCGCTCGTGCTCATCTGGTTCCTGACGATCAAGCAGGTGCCGAACTCGCTCGTCACCCTCACCGCCCCGCTGGTCACCCTCGTCGTGCTCACCGTGCGCGGCACCAAGCTGCGACCGCCGAAGATGGACGGCCTCGTCTGGCGCAAAGGCATGCAGTCGTGACGAATGCCTTCGGCCAGAACGGCATGCAGTCATGACGAATGCCTTCGGCCAGAACGGCATGCAGTCGTGACGAATGCCTTCGGCCAGAACGGCATGCAGTCATGACGAATGCACGGTCGATCGATTGGGCGGCGTTGCGGACCGAGGCGCTCGCCGTCGCCACGCGCGCCTACGCGCCGTACTCGAACTACCACGTGGGCGCCGCCGCGCTGGTCGACGACGGGCGCATCATCAGCGGGTGCAACGTCGAGAACGCCAGCTACGGGCTCGGGCTGTGCGCCGAGTGTGCGCTCGTATCGGTGCTCCACGTCACCGGTGGCGGACGGCTGGTGGCCGTGGCGATCGTTGGCGAAGGTCGGCCGGCGATGCCGTGCGGGCGGTGCCGGCAGCTCCTGTGGGAGCACGGCGGCGCCGACTGCCTGATCGACGGCGACGGCACGCCACGACCGATGTCGGAGATCCTCCCCCTCGCCTGGGACGCCGGCGAACTCGCCTGATCGCTCCTGGTCGGGCAACCGGCCGAACGACGGTGCGGACGGTCAGACGGCGACGGCTGTGGCGGCATCGACGCGCTCACGCCGGCCGATGCCGACGTACCACGCGACGACCGCCAACGCCGCGAACCCGCCGTAGCTGAGTGACCAGCCGGCACCGATGTGGTCGGCCACCCACCCGGTCATCGGACCACCGATGAACGTGAAACCCAGGAAGGCCGTGGACTGCAGGGCGAGGACGCGGCCGCGCATCGCCGGCGGCGTGCGGGGCTGGGTGATGCCGCTCGTGATGGCGACGAAGCCGGCGCCGCCGGCGCCGACCGGCACGGCGAGGAGCATCGCCACGAGCAGCGTCGGCGCCGCCCCCATCACCGCGCTGAACACTCCGAGCACAACGAGGGCGAGGGCCAGGCTCGTGGCACCGACCGTGCGGCGCGAGGCCACAGCGAGCGAGCCGAGCACGCTGCCGACGCTGTTCACCGCCAGCAACCAGCCGATCGCCAGCTCGTCGCCGCCGAGGTTGCGCTCGACGAGGAGCGGCAGCGACACCGTGTAGTTGTAGGCGAACGTCGACACCACGCCGAGCACGATGAACGTCCGCCGCAGCACGGGATCGCGCCACACGAAGGCGACACCGTCGCGCAACGGGCGTCCACCGCGCGGCGCCGGTTCCGGCGCGCGCAGCTCGCGCGGGTTCATCAGCACCAGGCCGGCGAGCACGGCGAGGAACGAGATGCCGTTCCCCGCGAAGCACCACGCGGTGCCGGCGGCGTGCACGATGAAGCCGGCCAACGCCGGGCCGAACACGCGGGCCCCGGTCATGACCGCAGTGTTGAGCGAGAGCGCGCTGGAGATCTCGTCGGGCTCTACCAGCTCGGTCACGAGACCTCGACGGGCGGGGTTGTCGAGCGTGCTGAGGATGCCGAGCGAGAGAGCGAGGATGGCGACGACCCCGAGCGTGATGTGTCCCGTGGCGTCGAGCGCGGCCATCACGAACGCCTGCACGGTGAGGAGCGACTGGGTGACGATCGTCAGATGGCGCCGGTTCACCCGGTCGGCGAGCACGCCCGACATCGGGCCGAGCAGCAGTTGGGGGCCGAACTGGCAGGCGGTGATCAGCCCGATGTCGGTCCCCTTGCCGGAGATGCGCAACAGCAGGAGCACCTGGGCCGTCTGCTGCATCCACGTGCCGACGTTCGACACGAGCATGCCGGCGAAGAAGAGCTTGGCGTTCCGATGCTCCAGCGATCGGAACGCAGATCTCACCGGAAGATCATCACACGGGCGAACACACGCCCGGCAGTCGCAAGACCGTGAACCTGGGCACGGCGGTACCCGATCCGGAGCCGGTGCTCACGGTGGGCCGAGGAGTGCGGCGCGTAGGTGGGCAACGAGATCGTCAAGGCTGCTCGACGCGTTGAGCCCGCTCGTCGACGGCATCACGTAGGCCGGGCGCCCGCCGATGCCGGCCCGTTGCCAACCGGCCCGGGCGTGGCGGTCGACCGCCGCACGCCAGCCCTCCAGACCGACGAAGCACACGGCGGCCGGCGCCAGCCAGCGCACGAGCCGCTCGACCCGTGACGCTCCGGCCTGGTACTCGCCCCGGTCGAGGGCCGACGAGCGCGGCGTCGCCCGCTTCACCAGGTCGGTCATGCCCACGCCGTGGTGGGCGAGGGCGTGGCGCGGGTCGCGAGCGCGCGTGACCGCGCCGGCGGCGATCGCCGCCTTCCAGAACCGGTTCGAGGGTCCAGAGAACGCCGAGCCGATGTCGGCCGACACGACCGACGGGTTCAGGCCGCACACGAGCAACCGCATGTCGGGGCCGACGGTGTCGGCCAGTGTTCGGGCTCGCCGGGCCCGCACGAACGTCGGCCGGCCGGGTTCCACCGCGTCGACGGTGAACCCGGCACCGACGAACACGTCGGCCAGGCGATCGGCCGGCCAGGTGGCGAAGTAGCGGTCGCCGACCGCGTCGTCGTGGTGGAGCCCCTCGGAACCGTCGCCGTCGACGAACGACGCCTCGACCAGCGCATCCACGGCCAGGACACGATGCAACTCGTTCAACGCCATCGGCAAGCGGCCGGTGGGGACGTGCACGTAGGCGTTGCGCGCCCACCCGCCACCCAGCGCGCCGAACCGGAACGGGAGGGCTTCGAGATCGGCCAGCACGCAGCCGTCGTCCCGTCGACGCGCGCGGTCAGGGAGTGCACCGGCGCGCGCTACGTGGGTCGGTGGTCGGCTGCGTTCGTAGTCGGCCCAGCGCCGCTCGTAGGTCTCCACCGTGTCGCGGTCCACCCCCGGAGGCTGGCACGACGCGACCGGCGGCGCCACCGCTTCAGATCGCCCACTCGAAGCGGGTCGGCTCAATCCTCAGCGCGGCGTCGCATCCTCGGCAAGGGTGCAGCCGACGAGGGCATTGGCGTGGCCGTGGCCCATCGAGTCCTCGTCCTTGAGCCAGTTGACGAGCTCCATATGTCCAGTGAGCGGGCTGGCGCGGATGAGCTTCTGCCACTCGGCGATGGGTCGCCCGTACGTCTTCTCGATCGACGGGAAGTACGACGCGGGCCCCTGCACCTTCACGGCGGGAGCCGCGGGAGGTGCGGGAGCGGAGGCCTTCTTCGTGGCAGCCATGGTGTCTCCTCTGGTCAGCGGGTTGGTTCGGGAACGGTTCACGGAGCGTGTGGTCCAGCCACAGTTTGCCCCACCGCGATGGAGATCATCCCTGAGCGCGGCACGGTCGGCGCGATGGCCCAGACTGGAGCGATGGCGAACCCGGTGACCCTCGACGCGCTGCGATCCGCACCGAAGGTGCTGCTCCACGACCACCTTGACGGAGGGCTTCGACCGACGACCGTGATCGAGTTCGCCGACGCCATCGGGCACGCACTCCCGAGCACCGACCCTGACGAGTTGCACGGGTACTTCATCGCCGGGGCCGAGGCGAAGGACCTGCTGCGCTACCTCGACACCTTCCAGCACACGCTCGCCGTGATGCAGTCGGCTGACACCGTCGGGCGCGTCGCGTACGAGTGCGCGCTCGACCTGGCCGCCGACGGTGTCGTGTACGCCGAGGTGCGCTTCGCCCCCGAACTGCACCAGGCCGGGGGTCTCGCCCTGGAGACCGTGGTCGCCGCCGCGCTCGACGGGTTCCGCCGCGGCGAGCAGGCCGCTGCCGCGCTCGGTCGCCCGATCACGGTGAACGCGATCCTGTGTGCGATGCGCACCGGGCACCGCTCGGAGGAGATCGCCCGGCTCGCCGTGCAGATGCGCGAGCGCGACGCCAAGGTCGTCGCCTTCGATCTCGCCGGGGCCGAGACCGGGTTCCCACCGTCAATGCATGCCGCGGCGCTGGCCCTCGCGCGGGCCGCTCAGATGAACCTCACGATCCACGCCAGCGAACCGCCGGACATCGAGCTCATCGCCGACGCCCTAGCGCAGGGGACGCACCGCATCGGGCACGGCGTCCGGCTCCAGGCCGACATCGCGTGGGCGGCGGATGGGACTCCTGTGCGGCTCGGTCGCGTGGCGCGTCACGTGCTCGACCGGCAGATCCCGCTCGAGATGGCCCCCACATGCCACGTGCAGGTCGGGGCGGTGGCCGACCTCGCCGCCCACCCGATCGATCGCTTCCTCCACATGGGCATCAAGGTCACCGTGAACACCGACAACCGACTGATGTCGAACGTGTCGATGACGAGTGAACTGCACGCGCTGAGCACAACCTTTGGTTGGGGGTGGAACGAGATCGCCGAGGTCGTCGTCAACGGGATCGAGTCGAGCTTCGCCCCCTTCGCCGAACGCCACCGGCTGCGCACCGAGGTGATCGAACCGGCGTACGCCGCGCTCCGCGGGGTCGCTCGTGACGGCGGACTCCACGGCGCGGCACGCGGCGCGACGTAACCTGCCGCGGTGTCCGTCCCCCAACCGCCTCCGGTCGGGCGCGGACTGCGGCGGGCGACGGTCGACACGGTGACCCGGGTCGCCCGCGGCACCCGCCTCGCCAGCGGGCGCGGCGACTCGCGCAATGGACGGCACGTCGGGCCGATCCGCATGCGCTACGGGCCGGCCCGCGGTCAACGCGCCGACCTGTGGCTGCCGGCGCCACCGCCAGCGCAGCTCATCGCCCGGCCGGCCGGTGCGGGGGTGCCGGTCGTCGTGCTGCTCCACGGCGGCTTCTGGGCGTGGCCGTACACGAAGGTGCTGATGACCGGTCTCGCCCGCGACGTGCGCGCCCGGGGGTGGGCGGCGTGGAACGTCGAGTACCGGCGCCTCGGGCGTCTCGGCGGCGACGGCGGCTACCCGGCCACCTTTGACGACGTGGCCGCCGCCGTCGACCACCTCGCCCGGCTACCCGAGGCGATCGGCGACCGCCTGGACCTCACCCGCGTCGTCCTGTGCGGCCACTCGGCCGGCGGCACGTTGGCGTTGTGGGCCGCCGGACAGACCGGCGGCGCCGTCGCCATTCGGGGGGCGATCGGACTTGCGCCCGTCGCCGACCTGGCCGAGGCGGAACGACGCGGCATCGGCGGCGCCGCCATCGCCCGGCTCCTCGGTGGCCGGGCCAAAGAACGACCGGAGCGCTATGCCGCCTGCTCGCCCGCGGAGCGCGGCCCGTGCCCGGTCCCGGTCGTGCTCGTCCACGGCCGCAAGGACGCCACGGTGCCGGTGGGCATGAGCGAGGAGCACGTCGCCCGCCAGCAGCAGGCCGGCGGGGACGCCGAGCTCGTGGTCGTCAACGCCACCCACCGCAGTCTCCTTCGCCCCAAAGGGCCCGGTTGGGTGGCCGTCACCCGGCGCATCGCCACCCTGAGCGAGCATGATGTCACGTGAAGTCACCACAAGCCGGCGGGGACCGGGGACCGGCGGCGGATAGTGAGAAATCTCTGGCGGTCGCTTAACTAGCCGGTCGGCGCCGCCGATGAAGAGCGGGTGAGCGGGAGCGGCGACCAGAGCCATCTGTGGCGCGGCTGGCATGGGAGGGGAGACTCGAACCGTCGGGTGCGCAGCTCGCGGTCGAACTCGGAAGCTTCCGGGCGCCCGCGCCTGTTCCCCAAGATCCGCTCTTGGATCGCCCTCGGCGCGCCGCTCGAACTGCTCAGCCCCCTCTCGGTGGCCCGCATCCTCTTCACGCTCGCCCTGTTCGCCATGCCGTTGCTCGCCCTGTCGGCGGTCGATCTGCGCGTCGGGCCGATGCTCGTCGTCGGCGTCGCCGGCGTCGTGCTCGTCCTCGGCCTTCTGCGCGCCCAGGACCTGAGCCAACGCGACTGCCACCTGCTTGCGTTCCTCGCCTCGACCGGTTCGGCGACGGGCGTGTGGGCGTTGCACGGTGTCGAGCTGGCGGTCGGCCCGATCCTGTTCCTCGGCGCCGTCGGCGTGTTCCTCGCCCTGTTCGTGCGGCCCCGTCACGTCTTCATCCATCAGACCGTGGCGGCCATCGAGGTCGCCATCGCCATCGCCGTCGACCGCGGTGTGCGCCTCGGCGTCGTCGTTGCCATCGCCGCCGTCGTTCCGACGCTCACCTCGTCGCTCACGGTGTCGATGCTCACCGGCGCGGCCCGCCGCCGCGGCACGACCGACCCTGACACCGGTCTGCCCAACGGCTTCGGACTGCAGGACCTCGTCGACCGTCGGCCGCACGAGAAGCTCGTCGTCGCCGCGATCGCCCTGCGCGGTGTCCGGGAGGCCCGCGAAGCGCTCGGCTACCAGGCCGGTACCGAACTCCTCCGACGCGCCGTCGAAGATCTCGGCCAAGTGCTGCCATCGTCGGCACGGATCGCCCGCATCGACGGCGACGACCTTGTCGTCATCGAGCCGCTCGGCCGCCGCGCCGACGCCGACGCCGCTGGCGCACAACTCGCCAACACGCTCATCGCCGGGGTCGGCGCCGGGCGCTACATGATCGGCGAGATCGAGGTCGCCCTCGGCGCCCACGTCGGTCTCGCCATCGTCCCGCAGGACGGCAACGACCTCACCGAGCTCGTGCGCCGCGCCACGCTCACCGCTCGGCAGGCGGTCGTCTCCGGGCGGCCCTACGCCCGGTGGGACGGCAGCGACGGCTCGCTCACCTCGGGCGACCTCGCGCTGCTCGCCGACCTCCGCCTCGCCGCCGAGCGGGGCGAGTTGTGGCTCGCCTACCAGCCGAAGTGGGCGCCGCTCACCGGTCGCACGACATCGGTGGAGGCCCTGCTGCGCTGGGCGAGTCCGCGGCACGGCAACGTGATGCCCGGCACGTTCATCCCGCTCGCCGAGCGCACGGGCCTGGTCGACCGGTTGACGGACTGGGTGCTCGCCGAGGCGCTCGACGCCCAGGTGCGCTGGCGCCGCGACGGCGTCGACCTACCGGTCTCGATCAACATCTCGCCACTGTCGCTGTCCGACCCGCGTTTGCCGATCCAGATCCTGAACGCGTTGCACGCCCGCCAGCTTCCGGCCCGCTGCCTCGCCGTCGAGGTGACCGAAACGGCGGCGTTCGACATCGTGCAGGCCGTCGACCGGCTGCGTCCGCTGCACGACGAAGGTGTGCGCGTCTCGATCGACGACTTCGGCACCGGCTACACGTCGCTCTCGGTCCTTCCCCACCTACCGCTCGACGAGCTGAAGGTCGACCAGCGCTTCGTGCGGGCGTCGATCCGCTCGCACGCCGACGAGGCGATCGTCCAGTCGGTGCGCGAGCTGGCCCACCGGCTCGGTCTCGCCGCCGTGGCCGAAGGCGTGGAGACCCAGGAGCTGAGCGACCACATGACGAAGATGGGCTTCGATCTCCTCCAGGGCTACCACTACGCCAGGCCGCTCGCCGAGGCCGACCTGCTCGCGTTCGTCGCCCGGACCGACGCCGCGGCCGATGTCGGCCCCCGCCGTCGCTGACGGCCCTCGTCGCGTACGGCAGTCGCCTCAGCGCAAGCTGGCAAGGAATTCGGCCATCGAGCCGACGACGCCGTCCGAGGCGTCGGCCAACCGCTCGGGCGCGGTGAGCGTGGCGATGCCGACGGCCCGCATGCCGGCCCGGCGCGCCGCCTCGATGCCGAGTGCACTGTCCTCGATCACGAGACACCGCGCTGGTTCCACGCGCTGACATCGGGCCGAGCGCAGGAAGATGGCAGGGTCGGGCTTGCTGCGGCGCACGTCGTCGGCGGTCACGACGCGGTCGCCGAACCGGGGACGAAGACCGGTGATCGTCAACGACAGCTCGACCCGTTCGCGCGTTCCGCTGCTCGCCACGCAGTACGGCACGCGGTGATCGTCGAGCGTGTCGAGCACTGCCTCGACGCCGTCGACAGCGCGCAGCTCGCGGCGGTAGCGGTCGAAGAGCACCTCGTAGAAGCAGCGGGCGAAGTCTGGCTCGATGAAGGCGCCGTGTTCCCGCGCCGCGTCGGTGGCCCGCGACAGCGAGCCACCCATGAACCGCGACGCCGCCTCGGCGACCGCCACGTTCCAGCCGCGCTCGCCGAGCATCTCGACGAGCACGGCGAGGGCGATCGGCTCGGAGTCCACGAGCACACCGTCGTTGTCGAAGATCACGAGGTCGTCCGGCCCGAGGCCGATGCTCGCCGCCGTGGTGCGGCGCGACGCCGGCGCGGCGACCGGCGGACCGAGCGGGGCGATCGAGGTCGCGGCGGCCAC
>JAYUAM010000292.1:0-1987 GCA_043741295.1 Acidimicrobiia bacterium | reverse complement strand
CGATGCCGGGCACCAAGCGAGAAGCTCAGCGCGCCCTGGCCGCCATGGTCGCCGAGGTGGCGGCGGGGAAGGTGTCGTCGAGCACGATGACGTTTGCCGAGCTGCTGCAGCGCTGGCTCGATCACGCTGAGGAGCAGCTGGCGGCGACGACGGTGCGCGAGTACCGGCGCATGGTGGCGACACGGCTCGGGCCGGACCTGGGCGCGCTCACGTTGCGGCGCCTGACCACCCAGCGGCTCGACGTCTACTACGCCGGCCTGGCGCGCGACCAGGGTCTCTCGCCGGCGACGGTGCGTCATCTGCACGCCCTTGTGCGCGGCGCACTCGCGCAGGCAGTCAAGTGGGGCTGGATCCCGACGAACGCGGCGGCGACGGCGTCGCCACCACGCCCGCGCAAACGCGAGATCACTCCGCCGGCCATGACCGACACCCGCGCGTTGCTGGACGCCGCCGACGAGCACGACGTCGAGTTCGGCGCGCTGCTGCGCGTCCTTGCCGCCACCGGCGCCCGACGGGGCGAGGCGTGTGGACTGCGATGGTCCGACATCGACGTCGAGTCCTCGACGGTGTCCATTCGACGTTCCGTTGCGTCGGTGGCCGGCGGCACGATCGTGAAGGACACCAAGACCCACGCCGCCCGGCGCATCGCGATCGATGGCGAGACGATGGCCGTGTTCGCCCGACACCGCGACCGAATGGAGACGAGAGCGCGGGCGTGCGCCGTCGACTTCGACCCCGACGGGTTCGTGTTCACCTCGACGGGGACGGGTCCGCGCCTCTGCACCCCGATACCGTCACCGGCGGCTTCCGAAGGATCTGCGACCGCGTGGGTCTCGTCGGGGTGCGACTGCACGACCTGCGCCACCTGCACGCTACCCAGCTCCTGGCCGCCGGAGTGCCCGTGCGAACCGTGAGTGGCCGGCTCGGCCACGCCGACGCGGCCACGACGCTGAACGTCTACGCGCACTTCCTCGAAGCGAGCGACCGCCAAGCGGCCGACGTCATGGGCGGCTTGCTCGGCTCTGGACTCGTGGCGGATCGGCGCACCAAACCATGACGCTCGCGGCGCGAGCCCCACGAGCGGTCGCGTCATGACATGGGCGTTCAGTGACGAGTCCGAGCGGGGAAGCTCGATGCTCCTGGGCGTTGTGTTCGTCCCGACGGGCGCAGTCGCGAGCATTCGTCGGGACCTGCGTGGACTCTTGCTCCCAGGCCAACGCCGTGTTCACACCGCAAAGGAGTCGCCGCGTCGCCGTCGGGTCGTGCTTGATCTCGTCGCCTCGCTGGAGGTCGAGGCTGTCGTGCTCCTACACCGACGCAAAGCCGGTACGCACCGCGTGGAAGCACGGCACGACCTCGTCGTCGCCGCGACCCGCCTCGTGACTGACCACGGTGTCTCGACGTGGGTGCTCGACGATCAAGAACCCGTGCAATCGGCACGCGATCGCCACAGCATCGCCACGGTCGCCGGACCCATGGCGCCGCTCGTGTACGACCACCGGCCTAGCCGGCTCGAGCTGTTGCTCTGGGCCGCGGATGCGCTCGTGTGGGCGACTGGTGCTGGTGGCGAATGGAGGCGGCGCATCGATCACCTCGTCGCTACGCAAGCGGTGCCCTGACGCGCAACACCCGGCTACCCACCGTCCGGAGGGCTCACCGGGTGCACTTCCCGCACCTACTGGTGTGGGCACCACCATCATCGGTCGCGTCGGGCTCGTTTGCAACCGTGATCCGGCCGCGAAGCGTGGTGCGGACGAGGTGACATTGGTCACCCCGTTCGTGCCGTTTGGTGCCGTCCAGTGTCCGCTGGTGTCCGCCCGTGTTCGCCCGTGTTCGCAGTGCCGCCACGCCTGGTGAGCGGCCCATTTGGCGGCCATTGCCGGACGCGTGACACAGGTGTAACTACCTCTCTATGACCACGCTGGAAGCCTCCGAGCGCAGTCGAGACCGGGTGCTGTTGACCGTCACCGAGGCGGCCAGCGTGCTG
>JAYUAM010000291.1:0-1989 GCA_043741295.1 Acidimicrobiia bacterium | reverse complement strand
CGTCGAGCTTCCACGACCATCCGTGGAACGGGCAGCGCAGCACCTTGGCGCACGATCCGTCACGCTCGCGAAGCTTGCGCCCGCGATGGAGGCAGGCGTTGCGGTACGCGGCGATGTCGTCGGGACCGTCGCCGGTGCGGACGAGCAGGAACGAGAGGTGGGCGATGTCGTAGACGACGTAGTCGCCGATGGAGGCGAGCTCGTCCTCGTGGCAGGCGAGCTGCCAGACCCGCTTCCAGAGCCGCTCGACCTCGAGGTCGTGGAACTCCTTCGTGTAGTAGATCGACGTCGGCACCCGCTGCTCACCGGGCGGCATCGGCGACGCCTCGCGCAGGTGGGCCGGCACCGGCCGGGTGTCCTGGTCGAGCAGCTCCTCGTAGCTGATCCCGGCCGAGCGGTTCGTACCGGTGAGGGTCTCGGTCACTGTGGTCTCCTCCTCGTTGGCGACTGCCGTCGGCCACTCGACGCAAAACTAATCGAATGGTATGTTCGGCGCCTGTCCCGAGTGGACTCGGTGGCCCGGACGCCGCACCCGCCTGGTCGCCACGCAGGGGCTCGATCGCCACAGGGCCCGATCGCGACAGGGGAAGGGGAGCGGCATGGCCAGGATCGAGGTTCCCGCCGGCGACGGTCGCGAGGCGACGCGCATCTGGCAGATCGCACCGCATCTCGGCGAGGGGCTGCACGCCATGAGCATGGCCGCCTACGAGCGCAGCAGCCTGCCGATCCGCGAGCGCGAGGCGATGCGAATGCGCATCGCCCAGCTCAACCGCTGCCACGTTTGACTGAACACACGCGCGGCATCGGCGATGCAGCAGGGGATGGACGACGAGCTCTATAACGCCGTCGGCCGGTACTACGAGGTCGACGAGTTCACGGCGCGTGAGAAGCTCGCCATCGAGTTCGGCGAACGCTTCGCGATAGACCACACGACGATCGACGACGAGTTCTGGGGTCGGTGCGCGCAGCGGTTCTCGCCGGCCGAGCTGCTCGAGCTCACCGTGATCGCCGGGTTCTGCCTCGGCTTCGGGCGCGCCTACCAGGTGCTCGACATCGCCCGCGACTTCGACGTGCTGTGGAGCCGTGAGCCCTCCGTCCCACCACCGCCGGCGGACACAGCGGTGGCGGCCGCGCCCGAGGGTGACCGGTCGTGACCGGCGATGCTGCGGCCGCAGCGATCCCGAGCTTCCTCGACCCGGCCACGCAGGACGATCCGTTCGATGCTTACGCCGCGATGCGCGAGCACTGCCCGGTGCACCAGCTGCCGGAGAACGGGCTCTACATGCTGACGCGCTACGAGGACGCCAAGCGCGTGCTCGCCGATCCCCGGAACTTCTCCAGCAACCCGTCGGGGCGCAACGGGCGCGTGTCGGCGTCGGCCCGCGCCGCCGGCGAGGTGCTCGCCGAACGGGGATGGAAGCGGGCACAGACGCTGCAGCGGACCGACCCGCCCGTGCACACGTACTACCGGCGCCTCCTGGCCCGGGTCTTCACGCGGCGCAACATCGACGCGCTCCAGCCCCGGATCGCCGAGATCACCGACGAACTGATCGACCGGTTCGTCGCGGCGGGCGAGTGCGAGTTCATCGCCGACTTCGCGCTGCCGCTCCCCGGCATCGTCATCTGCGAACAGCTCGGGATCGACGCCACGCAGTACCCGCGGTTCAAGCGGTGGGCCGATGCGATGCTCGCCGGCGCCCAGCGGGTGATGACGGTGGAGGAGGCGGTCGAGCAGGCCGAGATCGAGCTCGACGCCCAGCATCACCTCGCTCGCGAGCTGGCCGCGCGCCGCACCGAACCGACCGACGACCTGCTCTCGCTGCTCGCCAACGCCCACCGCATGCCCGATGTCGTCGCGCCGGAGGGGGCCGACGGCCCCGAAGAGGACGCGACGCCGCTCACGATGGAGGAGCTGCAGGACCTGCTCCACCAGCTCGTGACCGGCGGGTTCGAGACGACGACCACGGCGCTCACCACCGGCCTGTGGCT
>JAYUAM010000290.1:0-4868 GCA_043741295.1 Acidimicrobiia bacterium | reverse complement strand
AGGACACCGATCCGGAGCTGTTCTTCCCGGTCGGCACCACTGGCCAGGCGCTGGTGCAGATCGCCAACGCCAAGGCCGTCTGCGCCCAGTGCCCGGTCTCGCACCAGTGCCTCGAGTTCGCACTGAGCACGAACCAGGATTCGGGGATCTGGGGAGGCACCAGCGAAGAGGAGCGCCGCAAGCTCCGTCGCGAGTGGGTCACCCGCCAGAAGGCCGCGCACGCCGCGTCCTGATCGCTGATCGTCCGGCGCTCGTCTCCAGCGTCGCCTCGACCGGGGCCTAGCGGGCTTCGACCTGCACCGGCACTTCGAGCCGCACGACCGTGCCGGCACCCGCCGGGTCCGTGATCCCCGCCTCGGCGAGGTCGGCCGGCGTCGCCGCCACCATCTCGATGGTGCCCGCCAACTCGGTGGTGACGAGCGTGCGGACGATCGACAGACCGAGCCCGTTCGCCTCCTCGAGAACGAAGTGATCGGGCAGTCCAGCCCCGTCGTCGACGACACGCAGCTCGAGATGGGTTCCGTCGTTGCGCATGCTCACCACCACGTTGCCGGCCCGCTCCTCCTCACCACCGAACGCGTGATCGACCGCGTTCTGCAGCAGTTCGGTGAGCACGACCGACAGCGGCGTCGCCACGAGCGCCGGTAGCCGCCCACCGTCGCCGATGACGCGGAAACGCACCGGGCGATCGGGCGACTGGAGGCTCTCCTCCGCGAGGCGGGCGAGCGGGCGGACGATCTCGATGAAGGCGACATCCTCACCGGGCTCCCGTGACAACGTCTCGTGCACGAGCGCGATCGTGCGGATGCGCCGCACCGACTCGTCGATCGCCGCCTTCGCCTCGGCCGACGACAGGCGCCGACCCTGCAGCCGCAGCAGCGACGAGATCGTCTGCAGGTTGTTCTTCACGCGATGGTGGATCTCGCGGATCGTCGCGTCCTTCGAGAGCAGCATGCGGTCGCGCCGGCGCAGCTCGGATACGTCGCGAAGGAGCAGCAGCCCGCCCGTCACCCCGCCGTCGGCGAGCAGTGGGATGCAGCGCGTCGTGAGCGTGACCTCTGGCGCGTAGTCGACATCCTCAGTCACCGGTGCGTGCTCGTCGAAGGCGCGACGGACTGCCGAATCGTCGAAGCCGAGCTCGCCGAGGTGCATGCCCGACACGTTGGCGTTGATGCCGATGCGGTGCAGCGCCGACGCCGCGTTCGGCGACGCGTATTCGATGCGCGACGCCTTGTCGAGCAGGATCACGCCGTCACCGACGCGCGGCGAGTGGGCCACCGGTTCGCCCCTGGCCGGGAAGGGGAACGAGCCGTCGATGATCATGCGGCTGAAGCGCTCGAAGATACCCATGTACGTGCGCTCGAGGAACCCCGGCGGCCGGCTCACGAGCGGCGACCACTCACGGGTGACGACGCCGATGATCCTGTCGCCGCGCCGCAACGGGATCGTGCGCATGCGCGCCGTCGTCTCGCTGCCCTCGATCGGGACCTCGCCCTCGGCGACCACAGCGGCGTCATACGCCTGACGCAGCAGTTCGCGCTCGGCCTGCTCGCCGACGGTCGAGCCGACCCAGTCCTCGGAGTACAACGTCGGGCCCGTTACGGGACGCACCTGGGCGAGCACCATGAACCGGCCGTCGGGCCCCGGCACGTAGAGCAGCAGGTCGGCGAACGAGAGATCGGCGAGCATCCCCCAGTCGCCGAGCAGGCGGTAGAGGTGATCGATGTCGTCGCGGTCGAGCGTCGTGCGTTGACGGGCGAGCTCTGCGAGGGTTGCCACGGCAGTTCAGTCTGCCCGATCAGGAGCAGGCGCCCACAGCTTGTCGCCGAGCCGGGCCAGCGCACCGAGATCGGTGACATCGCCACTGAGGTGCGGCAGGGCGACCGTGACCGCCGGCGCGGCGGCCAGCCGGGCGAACTCGTCGGCCTCGCGCTCGGCGGCGACGCGGAGGCGACCGTGCGACGCGGCCAGCTCCGCGAGCACACGGGCGATCGCCTCTGGGCTGGTGCGCGAGAGGCCGTTCACGGTGTCGCGAAGCTCCTCGGCGAACCGGTCGGCGCACGATGCGATGGCCTTCGCCGCCACGGCGCCGGCGGGATCGCGTAGCCACGACGGGAGCACCTTGTTGAGCACGAGCGCACCGAGCGGCAGGCCCCGCCGCGTCAGTTCGGCCATGAGGAACTCGGCTTCGCGGGCCGGCGCGGGTTCCAGGGTGCTGACGACCACGAACGACGTCGCCGGGTTGGTGAGCACGTCGCCGACGAGCCGGGCGCGGCTGACGAACCCCTTCTCCATCGACTGGAAGAGCATGAAGAACTGGGCGATGTCCTCGAGGAACCGCGAACCGAGGATGCGGTCGGCCACCTGGTAGAAGGGCTTCGACGCCGCGGTGAACAGGCGGGAGCGGTACGGGACGGTGAGCCAGCGCAACAGCCGACCGCCGAAGAAGTCGGCCATGCGCTCCGGCGCGTCGAGGATGTCGAGCGCCGAACGCGAGGGCGGCGTGTCGACCACGACGAGGTCGTAGCGACGCGATTCGTGCAACTCGAACAGCCGCTCCATGGCGAGGTAGTCGTGGCTCTGCACGAACCGCGAGGTGATGCCGTCGTAGAGCGGGTTGACGAGGATGGCGTCGCGCGTACGGGCGTCGGGTGCGTGGCGGCGGATGAGATCGTCCCAGCCCCGCTTCGTATCGAGCATGGCGATCGACAGCTCACCGGGCGGCGCGTCGTCCGTGGTGCGGGCGGCGCCCGTTCGCACCGGCGAACCGTCCGTGCCCGACAGCGCGGCGAGCGCGTCGGACGGAACGATCTGCGGTCGGTCGCCGAGATCGCCGTCGATGCCGAGGGCCGTCGCCAGGCGGCGGGCGGGGTCGACCGTGACGACGAGCACGCGCCGGGCGCTGGTGCGGGCGACCTGGGTACCGAGCGCGGCCGATGTCGTCGTCTTGCCGACGCCGCCCGAGCCGGTGACGAGCACCATCGAAGCCTGCGCCATGAGCGTGGCCATCGGCGGCGGCGTCCGATTCGTCGTCCCCGGTTCGTCGTCGCCGGTTATGCCCCGGGCCGGTAGACCGGCCGCACGGCGCGGCATCACTCGACCTCCTGGGCGAGCGCGTCGGCGATGAGCTTGGTCGCCGCGAGCCCGCCGAGACGGTCGAACCGCTCCGGCACGTAGAGCAACGGAAGCGGTCCGTCGCCGACCGCGCTTCCCAAGGCCACGCCGGCCGAGGTCGCGTCGATCGCCGCCGATGCGGACCGGGCGACATTCATCGCACGGACCTCGTCGGCCAGATGGGCGAGATGGCCGGCCTGCAGCCGCCGCAGTTCGACAGCCAGGGCGGCGGCATCGAGGACCGCGCCGACGCCCGGACCGGCCGTGGCCCCGGTCGGCGACCCGGTCGCTCTGGCGAGCTCGGCCGTGGCCGCCCGGGTCCGCAGCGCCCGGAAGATCCGTTCCTCGTCGCGAGCGAAGGGCTCGGGCCAGACTCGATTGGCGATCACCGCGGCGACGTGCACGCCGCTCTCCGGCTGCAGCCGGCGGGCGAGCTCGATCGTCTCGACGATCGGCATCTCCTCGCCCGTCGTCACCAGCACGGCGCCCGTGACCGCCGGGTCTTCGAGTATCTCCCGCATCCAGCGCGTCTGGTCGCGCACCGGGCCGACCTGCACGAGCTGACCGATCGTGGCCGCCGCACCGAGTTGCGAGACGATGTGGCCCGACGCCGCGGCGTCGACGACGACGAGGTCGTAGTGACGCTCGCGCACCTCCCAGCAGAGCTTGCCGATGGTCAGGATCTCGCGCACGCCGGGCGCAGCGCTGGCGACGAAGTCGAACGTGCGCGCCAGCGGTCCGATGCGTGCGAGCAACGGCACGCGCAGTTGCACCGATAGGTACTCGCGCAGCGAGTCCTCGGTGTTCATCGCCATCGCCGACAGACCCGGCACAACCGTACGGGCCTTGAAGGCCAGCGGCCCCGCATCGAACGCCGCGCCGAGGCTTCCCTTGGCGTCGACCTCGCACACGAGCGTGCGGCGTCCGGCGCGGGCAGCCAGGAGCGCCAGCCCCGCGGCGATCGAGGTCTTGCCGACACCGCCCTTGCCGGTGACGACGAGCAGTCGACGATCGAGCAGGCTGCCCGGAGACCGGTCAGCGCTCACGGTACGCCCGGTGATCCCGGCCCTAGTCGCCGAAGCCGATGCGGCGCTCGGTCGTCGAGCCCAGTTCGATGAAGGCGATCTTCGCCACTGGCACACCGATCTGGCGACCCTTGACATCGGTGAGCCAGAGCACGGCTCCCTCGGTGCCGAGGGCGCGGTCGACCTCGCCCCGCAGCGCGACGAGGTCGGTCGAGTCGGCGAGCTCGAGCGAGAGCTCACGGGGGGCATTGCTGACTCCGATGCGGACGTCCACGGGTGAAGCTCCTGGGTCGATTGGCCCGGTCATGCTAGTGGCCACACCCCGCGTCCGGCGGGCTCAAGTGTATCCGCGCCGCCGGTCGGCGCTCGTGTGTGTGAGGGCGGTGCACCTCCACAGCGAGCGGGCAGCGGAGATCATGTGGATGCCAGGGACGAGTGTCGAAGTGAGAGCGATCGAGCGAACGATCGGGCCGCGCCCGGCCGGCTTCCTCCGCCGTCTGGTCTGCCGGCGCCGGGTCCGGGCGACGGTCCGGGCGTGCCCAACCGGCAACGCACGGTCCCACCGGCCGTTCAAGCCGCCGTCCAACCGGCCGTTCAAGCCGCAGCACAACCGGCGCGTCACGCCGCCGATCGAGCCTCCGTTCGCCGGCGGGCGATCGTGATCCCGCTGCTCCTGTCGTCGTGCGCTTTCGCCGTCGGCGGGGTGTTCATGAAGCCGTCGGTCGGCTT
>JAYUAM010000289.1:0-4869 GCA_043741295.1 Acidimicrobiia bacterium | reverse complement strand
GTCATGGTGGCGGTGGTGCGTGTTTGAGGATCGCGAGTTCCCGACGTTGCTCGCGGCCGCAAAGGCCGGAGACGACCCGGCGATGGGTGTGCTGTTCCGTGCGCTGCATCCCCGCCTGGTCAGGTTCTTGCGGGCCAACGAACCCCGAGCTGCCGACGACCTGTCTGGCGAGGTGTGGATGGCCGTCGCTCGCGGGTTGGCGACCTTCGAGGGTGACGCCGCCGGGTTCCGGGCGTGGGTGTTCTCCATCGCCCGCCGCCGGATAGCCGATCACCGTCGTCGCGGCATCCGGCGCGACACCCACCCGGTCGACTCTGCGACCCTGGAGCGAATCGCCGCAACCGACGACCCGGAACAGGCGGCCCTCGGCCGGGTGTCGGGTCAGGACGCTGCCGAGCTGGTGATGGCGATGTTGCCTGAGGATCAGGCCGAGGTGATCCTGCTGCGCGTGCTCGCTGACCTCGGGGTGGACGAGGTGGCCGAGGTGCTGGGGAAGAGCGCGAACTGGGTGCGCGTGACCCAGCACCGGGCACTGCGGAAGCTGGCCGACCGGCTGGGTCCGAGATTCGATGTAATGCGATGAGCGGGTTCGACGATACCGACGACGTGCTTCACCGCTTCATCACCGACGACACCGCAGACCGGCTCCTGGCCGGTCGGGCCGATGTCGACGGTGACGGTGGGCTCGCCCCGGTGGCTGGTCTGCTGGCCGCACTTCGTGAACCAGGCCGCCCGGGGGAGCTCGCCGGCACGGACGCTCTGCTCGCGCAGATGGCTGAGGTGGTGCGGGACGGCGGATCTGGCACCTCGCACCCCTCTAGGAGACATCGCATGCTCACTCAACTCATCACCGGCAAGGTCGCGGCGCTCGCGGCGGCCACGCTGTTCTCGGCCGGTGCCGCGGCGGCAGCCACTGGCACCCTGCCCGACCCGATCCAGCGGAGCGTGTCCCACACGTTCTCCCACGTAGGCGTAGACCTGCCGGCCCCGGACGACAAGCCCACCACGCCGGGCACGACGGAGGGCTCGATGCCGTCGACCCCGACCACCCGGTCGGCCCAGCACGCGGACGACAGCGCGGAGCCGGCCAGCAGCACACCCGTCGGGCCCGATGCCGCTGGCGCAGCCAAGCAGGGGCTGTGCACCGCCTTCCTTGCTGGCGGCGGCAAGGGCAAGAACGACGATGCGGTCGCCTTCAAGAACCTCACCGATGCCGCCACCAAGGCCGGCATGACGGTCACCGAGTACTGCGCCCCCACCACCGACCCGACGACGGCAACGTCGCCCACCTCCGACGACCACGGCAAGCCCAGCGATCCGGGCAAGCCGACCGATCCGGGCAACAGCGGCTCGACCCCGGCGGCGACCGCTCCCGGCAAGCCGGCCGACGCGGGCAAGCCCAGCGATCCGGGCAAGCCGACCGAAACCGGCAAGCCGTCGGCCCCCGGGAACCGCAGCTCGACGCCCGCCGCGACCGCTCCGGCCAACTCGACCAGCCCGACGCTGCCGGGCACCAAGGGCTCGAGCGGGTCGACCCCCGCTGGCACTGCACCGGCGGCCACTCCCTCGTCTCCGACGTCGCCGCCCAGCAGCCACGGCAAGCCCTGAGACGACTGAAGTTCTGTCGAGTCTCGACCGCGCGGCGGAGCGCGGCCGAGACTCGACACCACCGGCCGAGGACATCGGCCGTTTCGCATCGTTCGCCACCCGACGGTCCGCCGTCGTGGCGGGCGGGCGGGGTGACGAAGTCCCTCGGGTAACCGGAGACCTCGGCGCCACGCCCGCAGGTCGGACGGCGAGCGTGCGGGTCGGGAACGTTGTGGGGTCGGCCGGTCGGCGGCCTGTGCGGTCGGCCGGTCGGCGCGTCGGTCGGCGGTCGGGTTATCGCGGCGCGCTACGGAGCCGTTCGCGAAGATGCGTGGCGATCTCGGGGACCTGCGCGGCGAGGGGACCGCTGGCCGTGACGTGCGCGGGGAGCGCCGCGGGCCAGAGTGCGGTCACCGCCTTGACGTGCTTGGCGCGCATGATCACGCCCCACTCGCACCCGATGAAGCAGAGCACGCCGTTGACCGGTACGTGCGCCCACTGATCCCCGAGCACGCCACGCACGACGTCAATCTGGTGGAGCACGCCGTCGACCAAAGCGGTGCGGTCACGACCGTTCACGTACAGCCGGAGATCGACCCGGAACAGGCCGCCCACGTCGCGGGCTCCGATCGCCCCTTTGTACTTCTTGGCGTCGATGACGAACACACCGGCCGGACCGACGACCACGTGGTCGATGTTCGCCGCACGCGACCCGGGAACCAGTCGATCATGAAGCACCTCGATACCGACGCGGCCGGTGAGGACTTCGGCTACGCGCTGCTCACCCTGCGCACCGACCTTCCACGCGGTCGTCGGCTGTGACTCCGGACCGATCTGTGGTTTCGCAGTGATCGCCGCGACGATCCGCCCGAGGACCGGTCGTTCTTCCTTGATCGCCTTACGCCACTCGGCGTCGCTCGCGACTCGAGCCTCCTTGCGGGCGCGCTCTCGAGCGGAGCGTTTGTCGTACTGAAGTTGGGCGGAACCACCAGCGACATCGGCTGGCGTCGGCGGTGCCAGGGAGGGGGCCGGCAGGTCGAGCGGGGGCGGCAGGTCCAGCCGTGCCGTAGGGGGTGCCGTGTCGGCGATGACCATCGGGTCCGGCTCGCCCCCCGAGCCGGCCTGGCACGCCACGCAACGAACACAGCGTTGCGCCCGGTTCCAGTAGGCGCTACTTCCTGCCGCCAGGACGACGCCACAGTCGGCGCACACATCGTCGCGCCGGATCTGCATCAGCTTGTCCACCGCCGCCTCACCTACCTTCTACTTGCTTGCGACTACGTCGTCCCACCCGAGATCGACCGGGCGCCGCCGCGCTCGACCGGATCAGCGTCTCGACGCGATGGGCGGCGCCGGGTACGGCGTCGGAGCGACGATGTCCTTGGGCACGACGGCATGGGCGATCGCCTGGTCGTAACTGATGCGACCGGCCGCAACCAGCGCGTTCAACGACATCTCGAGCGTCTGCATGCCGACCGACTGGCCGAGCGTGAGGTTGTTGCGCAGCTGCGTCGTCTTGCCCTCGCGCACCAGGTTGTGCACCGCCTGCGTGCCGATGAGCACCTCGAACGCCGCCACCATGCCGCCCTGCACGCTAGGGACGAGCCGCTGGGCGATGATCCCCTGCAGCGTGCCGGCGAGCTGCAGCCGCACCTGTGTCTGGCGGTCGCCGGGAAACACGTCGACGATGCGGTCGAGAGCCTGGGCCGAGTCGTTGGTGTGCAGGGTCGACATCACGAGGTGGCCCGTCTCGGCGAGGGTGAGCGTGAGGGAGATGCTCTCCGGGTCGCGCATCTCGCCCACGAGGATGACATCTGGGTCCTCGCGCAGAGCCGACCGCAGCGCCCGCTCGAACGACTTCGTATCGCTCCCGAGCTCTCGCTGGCTCACCGCGCTGAGCACGCCCCTGTGCACGTACTCGATCGGGTCCTCGATCGTGAGGATGTGGCAGGCGCGGTTGCGGTTGATCCAGTCGACCATCGCCGCCAGGCTCGTCGACTTCCCCGACCCGGTGGGTCCCGTGAACAGCACGAGCCCCTGCTTCAGCGCGGCCAGGGTGCGCACAACGGAGGGGAGCCCGATGTCGTCGAAGGTGGGCACCTTCTCGGGGATGATCCGCAAGGACACGGTGGGCATCCCGCGCTGCATGAAGGCGTTCCCGCGCACTCGGGCGCGGTTCTTCCAGCCCATCGTGAAGTCGACCTCGAGCTCCTCGTCGAACTCCTTGAGCTTCATCGGGCTGAGCATGCCCTCGAGCTCGTGATGGATCGTCGCCCCGGTCTGTAGCTCCTCGTCGACGAGCGCTTGTATGTCACCGTTGAGCCGCACGATCGGCGGGTGGCCCGCGAGCAGCAGCACGTCGGTCGCGCCGAGGTCCCACGCCATGTTCACGTAGCGGTCGATCTTGCGCTCGGTTGACATGTTCGCCTCGCCTCCGGCGTGAAGCCTAGAAGCGGGGCTCGGGCGCGGTGCCGGGGAAGCGACGCCGAGCGTTCAGTCGGGGACCGCCTCAGCCGTGCGGTCGGGCCCGGCCGGCGTGTCCAGGTCGGCGCGCACGGGAACGGCGGCGAGGATCACGTCGATGATCTCGTCGCCGATCAGCTCGTCGCGCTCGAGCAGCGCGTCGCGCAGGCGCTCGACCACGTGGCGGTTGCGGTCGAGCATCTCGCGCACCTCGATGCGGGCACGGCCCAGGATGGCCTCGACGCGCTCGCGCCCGTCGTCGCTGGAGGCCACCTTGGCCACGAGGTTGGCGTGCGGCGACAGGACGGCCTCGTACGAGAAGAGGGTGCCGTCCATGCCCAGGCTGCCCACCATCATCGCCGCGTAGGTGGTAGCCGCCTTCAGGTCGCTGCTCGCACCGGAGGTGGTCTCGCCGAAGAACAGCTCCTCGGCCACGATGCCGCCGAGGGCGATCTGGATGAGGCCCTGCATCTCCGACTGCGCCTTCAGGTAGCGCTCCTGCTCGTCGGAGTGGGCGAGCAGGCCGAGGGCGTCCTTGCGCTTGATGATCGAGAGCACCTCGAGCTTGCGGCCGTGACCGACGAGCCAGGCGACCGTCGCGTGGCCCGACTCGTGCGTCGCGATGGTGCGCCGCTCGGCCTCCATGTACTCCACCGGCTGGGCGAGGCCGATCTCCTCGGTCATCTTCGCCTTCTGCAGGTCCGACCAGGTGAGCTGCTCGTCGCCGCGCCGTAGCGCCCACACGAGCGACTCGTCGAGCAGGTGCTCGATCATCACGGGCGAGTAGCCGAAGGTCATCGCCGCCAACGTCTCGCGCTT
>JAYUAM010000288.1:0-4872 GCA_043741295.1 Acidimicrobiia bacterium | reverse complement strand
CGGGTTGGACGACGGCAACGCGGATCGCGTTGGCGCCTTGCGGGCCGTAGAACTCTCCCGGGCTGACGAGGGCGCCGCCCTCGGCCGCGAGCCGGTCGGTCATGTCCCAGCAGTCGCCCACCTCGTTCCAGAGGTAGAACCCGCCCGCGGGCGGCGTGAACGCGACGCCGGACCAGGCGGAGAGCACCTCGGCGGTGCGGTCGAGCCGGCGACGGTATCGGTCACGCTGGACCACGACGTGCTCGTCGTCGTCGAGCGCGGCGACCGCCGCCGCCTGCGCCGGACCGGACACCATCATGCCGAGGTGCTTTCGCACGTCGCGGAGGTAACCGACGAGGTCGGGGTCGCCGGCGTAGAACCCGACCCGCAGACCAGCGAGGTTCGAACGCTTCGACAGCGAGTGCACGGCCACGAGACCGGCGAAGTCGGTCGACGCGCCGTGCTCCAGGATCGTGCGGGGCGGGCCGTCCCAGGTGAACTCGCAATAGCACTCGTCGCTGAACACCGGTACGCCGTGCGCCCGCCCCCAGGCGGCGGCGGCGCCGAGGTCGTCGAGGGCGCCGGTCGGGTTGCTCGGCGAGTTGACCCAGAGGCACAGCGCACGGGCGGCGTCGTCCGGGTCGATGGCGGCAAGGTCGGGTCGCCAGTGGCGGTCCACGGGAACGGGGACGGGGCGCAGGCCAGCGAGGATCGCCCCCATCTCGTAGGTGGGGTAGGCCACGGCCGGATACAGGACGGTGTCCCGGCTCGGGTCGCGCAGGCGCAGCCACTGCGGCAAGGTGCCGACGAACTCCTTCGTGCCGACGCAGGCGGCCACGCGGTTGCCGTCGAGCTCGATCCCGAACCGCCGGTCGATCCAGCGGCAGATGGCGTGGCGCAGCGATTCGGAGCCGATCGATGGCGGGTAGCCGCGCTCGCTGTCCGACGTGGCGAGCGCCCGCAGAACGGCGCCCGTCGGCGGGTCGCACGGAGTGCCGATGGACAGATCGACGACCCCGCCGGGCAGCGCGGCAGCCTTCGCGTTCGCCGACTCCAGGCGGTCGTACGGATACGGCGGCGGAACGAAGCCCTGGGGTGCGGCGGTCATGGCGCCTCTAGCCTCGCATGCCCGGCCCGGTCGGCACATCCATCGTCACCGCCGGTGAGCACACGGGCGCCGTGCACGGCGACGAGGCGCAACGCGCTGCGCCATTCAGGCGCCTGGTCAGGCGACCGGTTCGGCGCGCTCGAGCTCGCGCCGCAGACGGCCGAACGCCGCCGGGTCGAGGCGCGCCCGCACGAGCCAGCCGTCGTCGTCCTCACTCGTGGACACCACCTCGCCCTCGCGATGCACCGCGGCCAGCACGTCACCACGCTCGTAGGGCACCTGCAGTTCGACCACGGTGGCCAGCGCCCGCAGCCGGTCGGCCAGCGCGTCGAGCAGCGCGGCGATGCCCTCGCCGGACCGCGCCGAGATGGCGACCGCGCCGGGGTGGTCGGCGCAGAGCTGCTTGGCCGCCTCGGGGCTCGCGTCGAGCTTGTTGACCACCAGGAACTCGGGCACCTGGTCGGCCCCGATCTCGGCCAGGATCGTGCGCACCGCGTCGATCTGGCCTTCGGGGTCGGCAGCGGCGGCGTCGACGACGTGCAGGAGCAGATCGGCCTCGCCAGCCACCTCGAGGGTCGACTTGAACGCCTCGACGAGCCCGTGCGGCAGGCGGCGCACGAACCCCACCGTGTCGGACAGCAGCACCGGCTCACCACCAGGCAGTTCGAGGCGCCGCGTGGTGGGGTCGAGCGTGGCGAACAACCGATCCTCGACGAGCACGCCGGCCCGGGTGAGCTGGTTGAGCAGGCTCGACTTGCCGGCGTTCGTGTAGCCGACGATCGACACGTTGGCGAGGCGCGTCCGCCGTCGCGCCTTGCGCTGCAACTGTCGGGTCCGACCGAGGTTGGCGAGATCCCGTTCGAGCTGCGTGATGCGGCGCATGATCCGCCGACGGTCGACTTCGAGCTTTGTCTCGCCCGGACCTCTCGTGCCGATGCGACCGGCCTGCTGCGTGAGGTTCGCCGACTTTCCCCGCCGTAGCCGGGGCAACCGGTAGCGCAGCAGCGCCAGTTCGACCTGGGCCTTGCCTTCAAGCGTGTGGGCGTTCTGGGCGAAGATGTCGAGGATCACCGCGGTTCGGTCGATCGCCGTACGGCCGAGCAGCTTCTCGAGGTTGAACTGCTGCGCGGGCGCCAGTTCGTTGTCGAACACCACGGTGTCGGCATCGACGCTGAGGCACAGCTCGCGCAGCTCCTCGGCCTTTCCCTTGCCGATGAAGTACGCGGGGTCGGGCGCGGGGCGACGCTGCTGGACGCGGCCCGCCTCGTCGGCGCCAGCGGTGTCGACGAGCAGCCCTAGCTCGTCGAGGCTGGCCTCGGTCTCGTCGTCGTTGTGCGGTGGCAGTGTGACCCCGACGAGCACGATCTTCTCGCGTACCGACCGCTCGATGAGCGTGGCGCCGAGCGCTTCGTTGTAAGCCATCAGCAGATCCGCTCCCGCGTGTGCGTGTTCGTGACGTCGCCGGCACCGTCGGGACGCCCCACTCGTGCGTGCAGCAGTCGGTCGGTCACAGCTCGACGATGATCGTGGCGACGTGGGTGGCGGGGCCGATGAGGGTGACCTCGCCGGGGGCCGGGGCGTCGAGCAGCACCTTGGCATCACCGCCGTCCATGTGCACGGTGATTTCGCGCACGTCGGCCGGCACCATCCCCCAACGTGCCGCTGCCCACGCCGACGCGCACGCACCGGTGCCGCAGGCTTCGGTGATGCCGGCGCCGCGCTCGTGGACGCGCATCGTGATGGCGTCGGGCTCGGGCCCGGGATGGATGACCTCGAGGTTGATCATCGGCACCTCGGCGCCGAGATCGGCGAGCGGCACCTCGTGCACGTCGTCGACCGCCACGACGCTGTGCGGGTTGCCGAGGGCGACGTGGGCCACCGGCCGCATCGGGTCGCACCCGAGCGCGTCCCAGTTCGGTGGTGCCGACAGCCGGGTGACAGAGCCCATGCCGACCGACGCCATGATCCGGTCGGGGTCGCCCGTGGGCATCACCGCGACCGGCCGCAGTCCGGCATCGGTGAGCACCTGGAAGACGCCCTCCGACTTGCGGATGTGGCGGGCCCAGGCCTGGGCGAGGCACCGGATGCCGTTGCCGCTCATCTCGGCCCGTGAACCGTCGGCATTGAACAGCGTCATCGTGACGTCGGGACGGACGCCGTTCGCCGGAACGGCGCACGAGAGCCACTCCCCGACCACGAGCAGGCCATCGGCGCCGATCCCCCGGCGGCGGTCACACAGCCGGCGGGCGATGTCGGGCATCTGGCGACCCGGCCCGCCGCTGGTCGAGATGAGAACGAGGAAGTCGTTGCCGAGCCCGTGGTGCTTGGTGACGGTGAGCGTCATGCGGACAGGGACTCGATCAGCACGGGGAGGGCCTCCAACGGATCGTGGTGGATGAACACCCAGCGTAGGCGGGGATCACGACGAAACCATCGCTCCTGACGCACGGCGAACTGGCGGGTGCGCAGCACCGTGGCGGCTACTGCTTCGTCGAGCGACCACCGGCCGTCGAGGTGTTCGAGCAGCTCCGTGTACCCGAGCGCCTGGCGGGCCGTGCGCGAGAGGCCACCGGGCGCCGCCACTAGCCGCTCGACCTCGGCGAGCAGCCCGGCGGCCATCATCTGATGCACGCGCTGTTCGATGCGGGCGGCGAGCACCGGGCGCTCCCACTTCAGGCCGATCTGCACGATGTCGGTGGGCAGATAGGCATCGAGACCGGGCCCGAACGAGCTGAACGCCCGGCCCGAGCCCTCACACACCTCCAGCGCGCGCACGACCCGGCGGGTGTTCGTGGGCTCCATACGAGCGGCTGCGATCGGATCTCGCACCGCCAGGCGGGCGTGCAGGACGGCGACGGCGCCGTGGTCCGTCGCCTCGGCTTCGAGCCGGGCGCGGATGGCGGGCCACTGGCCGGGCGGTTCGAGCCGGTCGACGAGGGCGCGCAGATACAGCCCGGTGCCCCCGACCAGCAGGGCACGGTGGTGGCGGCCGGCGATCGCGGCGATCGCGGCGTCGGCGTGACGGGCGTAGTCGGCGACCGTGCCGTCCTCCCACGGGTCGAACAGGTCGATGCCGTGGTGGGCGACGAGCCCCTGTTCCCCGGCGTCGGGCTTCGCCGTGCCGATGTCCATGCCGCGGTAGACCTGCATGGCGTCGACGGCGACGATCTCGACGGCGCCGCCCGACCCGATGTCGAGCTGCGACGACAGCGCTGCTGCGAGCGCGAGCGTCGACTTCCCCGCCGCGGTCGGACCGACGAGCGCGACCGGCGGGTAGGGAGTGGGGCGATCGGTCACCCGACGGCGAGGGGAATGCGCAGCTTGTGCGTCGGTTCGGCGACGAGTTCGACAAACCGGCCGACGAGGTGGTGCGGCGCCGCGCTCGTGACCTCGACGGTGGCGTACGAGCCCGTTCGCAGCGGGCGGCCCGCGGCCCCGCTGGTGGCGAAGTGGACGAGCTTGTTCTGTCGCGTGCGGCCGGTGGTCTGCGCCGGGTCCTTGCGCGACGGTCCTTCGACGAGCACCTCCTCGACGACACCGACCCGGGCGAGGTGGCGAGCGAGGCCGGAGCGTTCGAGGACCACCTTGAGGCGGTCGAACCGCTCGCCGGCCGCGGCAGGGTCTACGAACCGGTCGACCCACTCGGCCGCCTCGGTCCCGGCCCGTGGCGAGAACAGGAAGGTGTAGGCCGAGTCGTACCCGGCGGCGGCGGCAACCTCGAGCGTGGCGGCGAAGTCGTCGTCGGTCTCGCCCGGGAAGCCGACGATGATGTCGGTGGTGACGGC
>JAYUAM010000287.1:0-11286 GCA_043741295.1 Acidimicrobiia bacterium | reverse complement strand
TGATGTGTACTTCGCGGTACCCGGCCGGAGGGTCGGCGAACCGCGCCAGCGGTGAAGGACCACCGAGGTCGCCGGCGCCTGGCCGTGGACCGGCAGGTGGTTCAGGCGCGCAGTTCGGCGCGTACCCGGGTCAGCTCATCGCCGACTTCGATCGACATGCGGGCGGCGAGCGCCGCAACGAGTGGAAGCCCCCGCCCGCGGACGGCAACCGCCGTCGGCATCTCGACGGTCGTCATCGGCGGCCACGGCGGCGCAACCGTGGCCGCCTGATTCGTGACGTCGAGGCAGATCGTCGCCCCGCTCCGTTCGATCAGCACCTCGACCCGACCCTGCTCCGGCGAGGCCTCGATGGCATTCGTGACCAGCTCCGACAGCACGAGCACCACGTCCCCGATGCGGCCTTCGGGCAAACCCTGCGCCGCGAGGTAGCGCCGGACGTCGGCGCGCAGCCCCGCCGCGCTCACGGCCATTCGCGAGGCGACGAACGTCGCCCGCACCGCCGGCACTTGTGCGCTACCTGCCGGCGGTCCGCCGGCGTCGACAGGGCCTGCCCGAGGCGCGACACCTGTCGGCTGGAGGCCTTTCGGCGGGCGCCCTGCGGCTGGTTCCACGGCAAGATGATGCCCCGGTTATGAGCGCCTGAAACCCAGCCATTGATGACGTTCGCGACCGACGGCCGCCGCGGTCCGGGCCGGTGTGACTTCGGCGCCTATGGTCTGGGCGTCGCGCGCGCGGGGTATCCCCAAAGTCGTACGCGGGCCGATGGCCCGCGTAGCGCCGGAATACACCACGAGAGATCGGATCGACAGTTGGGGCCACAGCAGTGTCGCTAGAGCACGGTGCAACCACCGACCTGGGTACCGAAGCGATGGCGGGTCGGCGTATCCACGAGGCGACGGTCACACTGACGATCGGCGCCGTGCACCGCGAGGTGCGAATCGTCCGTCTGGTGGCCACCGGCGTGGCGGCGATGGCGGCGTTCGACCTCGAGAGCACCGAAGACCTGCGCATCGCCGTTGACGAGGCCTGCGTCTGGCTCATCGAACATGGCGATGGCTCCCCGTTGCGCCTCACCTTTGTCACGATGGAGCCCGGGCGGCTGCGCGTCACCGGCGAGACCGGTCTCGGCCCCTACACCCCTGGCGACGCCGATCTGACGGGGCTGGTCGCACAGATCCTGGCCGCCTCGTGCGACGAGCACAGCTTCGACGCTGCGAACGGCGTCGCCCGCTTCACCCTTCTCTCCACGGCGCACGACGCCGCCGTTCTCTCCACGGCGCACGACGCCGTCGTGCCCGGTGCCGTCGTGCGCGGTGCTGGCTCCGGGGCGCGTGGGGCGCCGGAGTCGGTGTGAACGACGCGGAGTTGCGTGACGCGTTCGTCGAGTTCCGGGCGACTGGCGACCGGCGACTGCGGAACCGGCTCATCGAGGAACACCGCTGGATCGCCGTGACGAGCGCCCAGAAGTTCCGGGACCGCGGCGAGCCGCTCGACGATCTCGTCCAGGTCGGCCTGCTCGGCCTGGTGAAGGCGGTCGAGCGCTTCGACCCGGCCAACGGCACGCCGTTCGCCGGCTTCGCCATCCCGACGGTAACGGGCGAACTGCGGCGTCACTTCCGCGACGCCACGTGGTCGGTCCACGTCCCGCGCCGGATGAAAGAGGTCTCGGCGCTGATCACGCCGGCCAACGAGCGGCTGCGCGAGCGCCTCGGTCGCCACCCGACGGTCAACGAGATCGCCGACGAGCTGCGCGTGAGCATCGACGACGTGCTCGCCGGCATGGAAGCGGCGGCGGCCTACCGCACGAGCAGCATCTCCAACGATCGCGCCGACGGCAGCGTGCGCAGCATCGAATCCGGTGACGAGGACGTCGAGCTCGCCCGCAGCGAAGCGCGCCTGGCCGTGGAACGATTGCTCACCACGCTGCCCGCTCGTGAACGCAAGATCCTGGAGCTGCGCTTCTTCCAGGACATGAGCCAGTCCGAGATCGCCGCCGAGGTGGGTACCAGCCAGGTCCACGTCTCCCGGCTGATCAGGGCTTCGCTCACCGCCCTGAGGCATCATGTCGACCACGAACCCGCTATGGCGGACGGACCGCAAGGAGATCGCTGACGATGAGCGAGAACGAAGCAGATCTGACCCTCGACCTCGCCGACCGTGACGACGGCGGTGTCGTGATAACCGTCGTCGGCGAGATCGACTCGTCGAACTGCGACCGTCTGCAGGACCTGCTGCGCGAGCAGGCCACCGGAGCCGCCGCCGTCGACGTCGACCTTGCGGGCGTCACGTTCATCGATTCGTCGGGCCTTCGGGCACTCCTGGTCGGCCAGCAGGCCATCAACGGCGCCGACGGTTCGTTGCGCGTGACAAACCCGTCCGACAACGTCCGGCGCCTGTTCGAGATCACCGGCCTCACCGATCGTCTCGGTCCAGGCTGAGACGGCGGCGTCGCTGAGGGCCGTGCCGAAGATCGTGCCGGTCTAGCCCGGTGGCAACTGGGTACGTTCTTGCCATGGACCGTCCCCCGTTGTCATCGATCGAGCGCGCACCCGAGTCCGGAGACTCGATCGGTCACCGGCTCGCTCCGGTCTCGGTTGCGCTGGTGAACGACTACGAACTGGTTGTTCGCGGCCTGGAAGCGATGCTCGACGAGTTCGACGATCGCGTCCGGATCGTCGAGCTCGACGTGCAGACCGAGCCCGGCCGACCGGTCGACGTCGCCCTCTTCGACGACTACGGCAGCCCGCTGCGGGGGGTCGAGCGGGTTCGTGAGCTGGCGGCCTCGCCCCTCGTCGGATCGGTGGTCGTGTACACGTTCCACACCGACGCCGATGCGCTCGCCAAGCTGGTTGCGGCCGGAGCCCAGACCGTGGTTTCGAAGGCATCCGTCGGCTCCGAACTGGTCGCCTCGCTCGAAGCGGCCGCCGGTGGCGGCACCATGCTGCCGATCGGCCAGCGCCGCGCCCGGCACGACCCGATGTGGCCGGGCGCCGAGTCCGGTCTGACACCGCGCGAGAGCGAGGTCGCCGCGCTGCTCTGCTCGGGCGCGCCGAACCGGGCGATCGCCGCTGCGCTCTGTGTGAGCGAGAACACGGTGAAGACGCACCTCAAGGCCGTGTTCCAGAAGCTCCAGGTCTCGACCCGTGCGCAGGCCGTCGCGTACCTCATGACGACGCCCTCGTTCCGGCGGCGTCGTCCGCTGCTCACTGCCTGACCGCGACCCGTCGATCCGGCGGTGCCCGGTTGCCTCCAGCGGCGGTCAGGCCTCCCGGCGGTGTCTGGCGAGGAAGATGGCCCAGCGCTCGCCGTCAGGGTTGTCGGCCCGGGCGATCTCGTCGAGCAACGCCTGGAGCTTCGATTCGAACCGGCGGACCTGCGCGGCGGACAGGCGGACGCCGAGGCGAGTCGTGCTCAGATCGCTCGACGATCCACGGGCCTCGGCGATGAACGCTTCGAGCATCGCTCGGGCCAACGGCTGCGCGCCACCAGGGGCCTGATCGAAGTCCGTGTGCCACGACTTCTTCGTCGCCTTGTACGGCTTTTCGGTGATTCCGTTCACTCCCGCTCGCGGCGTGGCGGGTTCGATAAATCGGCTCGCCAACAGGGTCCGCACGTGATGCAGGCACGTAGCCGGGTTTACGCCGAGTCGATCGGCGATCTCGGCGTTGGTCCGCGGCGTGTCGAGAACCTCGCGCAGGATTCGCAACCGGAGTGGATGCGCCAACGCCCGCAGCTCGGCCGCCGTTGCCGCTTGACGTTCGTTCACGCCGGTCGAGCCTAGACGGTTGACAGTTACCAATCGATTCGGCATCATCAACTGATGGGCCGCCGGGGATCATTGGGAACCCGGTACCGGCGGCTCTGGACGGCAGCGGCGATCTCGTACCTCGGCGACGGTGTCTTTCTCACCGCACTTCCGCTCATCGCCACCGCCGCCGATCCCCGCCCGGCCGGCGTCACGATCGTGACCACCGCCGGCTCGTTGCCGTGGCTGCTGTTCGCCCTCACGAGCGGTGCGATCGCCGACCGGTTCCCCCGCCTCACCTTGATGTGGCGCGTCGACGTAGCGAGGACCGTGATCACGGCCGGCCTCGCCGCAGCCATCCTGACCGGTCACCGCTCGATCGCCTCGTTGGCGGTAGCCGCTTTCGCCCTCGGGACGTGCGAGACCCTTTTCGACACCGCGTCGCAGGCCGTCCTTCCTGAACTCGTGGCCGACGACGCGGACGAGCTGACGCGAGCCAACGGCCGACTCGAGACGGCCAACGTGGCCGCCAACCAGTTTCTCGGGCCGCCACTCGGCGGATTCCTCACGGCGATCGCACCGGCCCTGCCCGTGCTGACGAACGCCGTCTCCTTCGCGGCGTCAGCGATATCGCTCCGGTCTGTCGGCCCGACGCGGGTGCCGCGGGCGGTCGGCAGCCGAACGCCACTACGAGGCGACATCAAGGCCGGCCTTGCCTGGCTGTGGAACCACCATCGACTCCGGACGCTGGCCGTCGCCGTGGGTGCGATCAACTTTGCGCTCACCGCCAGCTTCACCCTGCTCGTGCTCGTGACGCGCGTGTACAGCCACCTCGGCCCCGCCGGCTACGGCCTGATCCTCACCGCCGCGGCGGTCGGTTCGACCCTCGGCGGGCTCACCCTTCACCGCCTCACGGACCGCGTCCCGGCCACCCGCGCGATCGCCGTGGTTCCCGGCGTGCTCGGCATTGCCCAGATCGCCATCGCCATCCATCCGACGACCGCGGTCATCGCCGGCGCGCTCGCCGTCACCGGCTACGCCGTCACGACCTGGAACATCCTCACGGTCACCTACCGGCAGCGCACGGTGCCGACCGAGTTCCTCGGACGCGTCAACAGCGTCTACCGCCTGATCGCCTACGGCACGATGCCCCTTGGTGCGGTCCTCGGGGGCGTCCTCGCCACCGCCACCTCCCTGCGCGTTCCCTACGTCGTCGGTGGCGCGCTCCTGATCGCCACCACGCTCCTGGTCGTTCCCCGCGACGAGCCGGCGACGTCGCCAACCGCCATTGCCGGTGACGACAGCAGGGCGCCTCAGGAGCCGGCGACGGTGCCCGTCAAGGTGGCGCGGGACGCGCGCCGGCGCTCGAAGACCTCGACGTAGCCGGCCACCATCTTCTCCACCGAGAACGCGGTCGCCGCCCGCTCGCGGCATGCTGCCCGGTCGATCGTCGTGATCGCCTCTAGCCCGGCGACGAGGTCGTCCGGCGTCTGACCGAGGAACCCGGAGCGACCGTGCTCGACGATCTCCGGGGCGGCTCCGGCGTCGTAGCCGACCACCGGGGTGCCGCAGGCGAGCGCCTCGAGCATCGTCATCCCGAACGGCTCGCGCCACTGGATCGGATTCAACAGGGCGACGGCGTCGGCGAGGAACTGGCGCTTGGCCAGCGCGTCGAGCTCGCCGAGGTACACCGCATCGTCGCCCAGCCGGGGTTCGACCTCGGCCTCGAAGTAGGCGATCTCACGCGGGTCCGTCATCTTGGCGGCGATGAGCAGACGCAGACCGGCGGCGCGGGCGATATCGATGGCGGTGTGCACCCCCTTGTCCTTGGCCATGCGGGCGAGGACGGCCACGTAGCCGCCCGACCCGGTGCCGAACGGGAACGCCGACACGTGCACGCCGTGGTGCACGACGGCATCGACGGGGAGCTCGGTGGACGCCGCCTGCGACTGCGAGATGGCTACGAGGCCGACCCTCGGGACTGACGCGCCGAGCAGAGCCGTCATCGTGCGCGAGAACGGGCCGTGATGCGTCGTGATCACCGGAAGGTTCGGGTAGCGGATCGAGTAGAGCGGGCCGGCGAGCGTGTGGTCATGCACGACGTCGGCGTGACGAACGAGTGCATAGGCGCCGATGGCGTGCTCGAGTTCGATCGAGGCCCGGGCCATCGGCACGGTGTCGGCCGCGGGGATCACCGAGGTGCGCGGCACCGGACACGTGCTGTCGGGATGGGCGACGAGCAGCACGTTGTGTCCGGCGGCGGCGAAGCCAGCGGTGAGGTCGTCGAGGACGGCCTCCGTACCACCGTACGCGGGTGCCGGCACGGGCAGCCACGGCGGGGCGATGACGGCGATGTCCACGCTCAGATGTCCACGGTCAGATGTTCACGGTCAGATGTTCACGACGAGCCCGTCGGGCACTCGGCCCGGCGCGGCGAGGTGTTCCAGGAACGCCCGGGCCCAGCGGTGGACGTCTTCTCGGGCCACCACGGCCCGCATGTCGCGTTGACGGGCGGCGCGTTCGATGCGCGGCATCTCGAGCGCCTGGACGAGCGCCGTCTTCACGGCGTCGATGTCGTAGGGGTTCACGATCAGCGCCCGTTCCAGCTCTTGCGACGCTCCGGCAAACTCGCTGAGCACGAGCACGCCGTCGAGATCGGTGGTGGCCGCGACGAACTCCTTCGCCACCAGGTTCATCCCATCGGCCAAAGACGTCACCATCATCACATCCGCCGCCCGGTACCACGCCGCCAGCTCGGTCTCGTCGAGCGAGCGGTGCTCGAGGCGCACCGGCAGGTGACCCGGCGAACCGTGGCGATCGTTGATCGCGGTCACGAGGTCGTCCACCGCCTCCCGCTCCTCCTGATAGGCGGGGACGTCGGCGCGGCTCGGTACAGCGACCTGTACGAACGTGCACGCCGCGGCGTCCACCCGGCCCTCGTCGAGCAGCTCGCTGTAGGCCTGGAGCCGTTGGGTGATGCCCTTGGTGTAGTCGAGGCGGTCGACGCCGAGGATCACGTTGTCGACGCCGAGCTCGGCGCGCAGCTCCTGGGCGCGACCCGCGGCGCTTCGGCCGAGCGCCGACCAATGGGCGGCGTCGATCGAGATCGGGAAGGCGGCCGCTTCGATCTCGTGGCTGCCGTCCACGATGATGTTGCCGTCGAGGACGTCGACGCCGGCGAGCCGCTCGGCCGTGGCGACGAAGTTCGTAACGTCGTCCGGCACCTGGAACCCGATGACGTCCGCACCGAGCATGCCGTCGACGAGCTGGCGCCGCCACGGCAGCACGGAGAAGAGCTGCACGTTCGGGAACGGGATGTGCAGGAACAGCCCGATCCGCAGATCGGGTCGTACCTCACGCAGCAGGCTCGGTACGAGGAGCAGGTGGTAGTCGTGCACCCAGACCACGGCGTTGCGCGGCGCGGCACGGGCGGCGGCCCGCGCGAACCGGGCGTTCACGGCACGGTACTGGCGCCACCAGGTGCGGTTGATCTCGACCTGACGGATGCGCCCGTGGAACAGCGGCCACAGCACCGAGTTGGCGAAGCCGTGGTAGTAGCCCTCGATCTCGGTGGCCGTGAGCGGGACCGGCTGCAGGGTGAGGTCGTCGTGCTCGAAGCTCGGCCCGGCCACCGACGCCGGCCCGCCCCACCCGATCCACTGCGTACCCGGTTGGGTCACCGACGACAACGCCGAGGCGAGCCCACCCGGGCTCGACGACCACGTGCCGTCCTCGTGCTGCTCGATCGGCAGCCGGTTGGCCAGGACCACGAGTCCTGCGACCATGTTCACCACAACCTTTCCGTCCGGTTCCGTGTGCGGAACCTTTCCGTCTGGTTCCGTGTGCGGAACCGTTTGGTCTACGTCTGCGGCCCTGAACCGGTCCCGGCTCTACGACCACCCGTGCGCACCGGGCCCGGGCTGCGTGCCGGGACCGACGAACGGGCGGAGGCAGAGGAACGAGGCCGCACGAGGCATACCCGGTCGACTCCGTTGCGAAACCCTCCGGACCGAACGGCGCCACTGCTGACCGGGTCGGGGGACATCGTCGGGCTGGCCGGACGAACAACCCGTAGTCCACCACGGTTACCGGTCGGAAACACCCATCGGCGGGCAAAGAGTGCGTTGTGTCGCCCACACTTGGTGCCGATTTCACCACCTGTCGCCCTACTTTTCGTCATCTGTTCGTAACCTTACCGGGCCGAGCCGGACGACCACCGGACCGTCCGGGCTGACGGCACGGCGGCGCCGAGGTCGAGATAGGTTCGCGGCGGGCGGCCCGGCGTGCGGAAGGGGTCGGATGCGACGGACGACGAGAAGAGCCAGTTCCGACGCGCGCCTGAGGAACGGATGGTCGTTCCGGCCGGCGCCCGTGCGCACCATCCTGCCCGTGCGCACCATCCTGCCCGTGCGCACCATCCTGGCGGCCGTCGCCGTCATCGCCGTGACCGGCGTGGCGACCACCGCCTACCAGACCGGACCGGCCGCCGCCGCGGCCGCGGTACCGAACCGCGTGCTCGATACGCGAAGCGGCGTGGGCGCGCCGGCGCGACGCCTGAACCCGGGCGAGGTCCTCGCCCTCCCCGTCGCCGCCGCGGTCGCAGCCCACGCCGGTTCGGCCTCGCTCAACCTCACGGCGACGGATGCGACGGCGGCCGGCTACGTGACCGCGTGGCCGTGCGGGCAATCGATGCCCTCGACGTCGATCCTGAACATCGTGCCCGGTCGGGTCAGCGCGAACCATGCGGTCGTCGGGATCGGCACGGGTGGCGTGTGCGTCGCTGTGTCGCAACCGGTCAACTTCGTCGCCGACCTCATGGGTTGGTTCGGTGATCCCGCCGATTTCCAGGGCAGCACCCCGACGCGACTGCTCGACACCCGGCCTGGCCGCACCGCGTTGGTCGGGGGCGGCGAGCGGCGCGTGCCCGTGGGCGCGGGGGTCGGCTACCGCGCCGGTCTCGGCGCCGTAGCCCTCAACCTCACGGTGGTCGCGCCGGTGGCCGACGGGTTCCTCGTCGCCTACCCCTGCGGCGCCCGCCCGCTGGCCTCGACCGTGAACTTCCGCGCCGGCGAGACGGTGGCGAACTTCACGATCGTGTCGTTCACCGGTGGCGAGGTCTGCCTCTTCGCCAACGTGGCCACCGACGTGGTGGTCGACTCGTTCGGCTGGTCGGCGAACAGCGCACAGCTGCGGGTGGCGACGCCGGCACGGGTGCTCGACACCCGCGACGGCACGGGTTGGTCGGCCGGCGCCGCCCGACCGTCGACACCGGTGACACTGCGGGTGGCCGGTCGAGGCGGCGTGCCCAACGACGCCGCCGCCGCACTGCTCACGCTCACCGCTACCGGCGGAACGTCCGAAGGCTTCGTCACGGCTTGGCCGTGCGACCAGCCGAGGCCGCTCGCGTCGGTGCTCAACCTGCGGCCCGGGTACCTCGGCTCCAACCTCGCGTACCTGCCGCTGTCCGCCGCCGATGGCACCGTGTGCCTCTTCGCGTCGACCACCGACGCATCACCGGTGCACCTCGTGGCCGATGTCGTCGGATGGGAGACCGGCGGGCCGCCGCGCCAGCCACCACGGCCCGAGCCCGTGCCGTCGAACCAGCACTTCGCCACGTTGCCTCCAGGGTCGGCGTTGCCCAGCGAGGCGGCGTGCAAAGAGGCCGTTCGGGCTGCGCCGGAGGTGCGGGCCGACAACGCGACGCCGAACCACATGACGGGCCTCGGTGCGAACTCGCTCTACCCGCGGGTCACCGGCAACTTCATGGGGACGACCGACGAGATCCTGGTGTGGGTGGCCTGCAAGTGGGGCATCGACGAGGACATCGTGCGCGCCCAGGTGGCCAAGGAGTCGTGGTGGCACATGAGCACCGTCGGCGACAACGGCGAGTCGTTCGGGCTCGGGCAGGTGCGCGTGCCCTTTCACGGCACCGCGTTCGTCAACGACAACGCCAAGCGCTCGTCCGCATACAACGTCGACTACACGTACGCGGTGTGGCGTTCGTGCTTCGAGGGCGAGCTCACCTGGCTCAACACGGTCGAGCGGGTCGGCACCTACGGTGCGGGCGACGCGTGGGGGTGCACCGGCGTGTGGTTCTCGGGCCGCTGGCACATCGCCTCGGCCGACCAGTACATCGTCGCCGTGCAGGACCACCTCGCCCGCCGGATCTGGACGACCCCCGACTTCCTGTCCGGATGACACGGCCGGGATGACGCGGTCGGGTTACGCGTAGGGTGGCCCGATGCTCGTTGCCCTCGACGTCGACGGGACCCTCTACGAGGACGGGCACGTGCCACCCGAGACCGTGGCGGCGATCGCCGACGCCGCCGACCGTGGCCACCTCATCGTGATCGTCACCGGACGCCGCTACGACGACCTCGTGCGGATCGTCCCCGTCGAGCTGCTCGCCCCGGTGAGCTGTTGCATCTGCGAGAACGGCGGTGTTCTCGTGGCCGATGCCCACAGCCCTCTCGTGCTGCTCGCGTCGCCGCTCGACCCGGCCCTCGTGCGCGCGCTGCGCGACGAAGGTGTCGGCAGGCTCGATGTCGGGTTCGTGGCGCTCGGCGCACCGTCGGCCGATCTCGACGCCATCCTGCGCGCACGCGACGCCGCGGGGTCGGACCGCGTCGTGGTGATCAACAAGTCGTCGGCCACCTTGCTGCCGCCAGGTTGCGACAAGGGAAGCGGCCTGCGGGCTGCGGTCGACCATCTCGGTGCGCACGGGGTGGAGATCATGGCGATGGGAGATGCTGAAAACGACATCCCGATGTTCGAGATGGCGACCGTTCCGGTCGGCGTCGCCAACGCCGACGCGGCCGTGCGCGCCCTCGGCATCCCGATCACGAAGGCGCCCGCCGGCCTCGGCGTAGTGGAAGCGTTCGAGCGCTGGCTGGCGTAGACGCTGACTCGTCGCGTCAGCGGGCCCGGCGAAGGGTGCGACCGGCGGCGGGGGTCACGCTGGCCACGCCTTCCGCGATGCGCACGTCGAGCTTCCGGTCGACGAGATGCAGACCCGACACCAGCAGATCGTCGTCGTCGTCGATGAAGCCCTTGATCGGGGTGACGCGCAGCGAACCCTCGCCGTCGGGTTCCAGACCGAGCATCGTGCGCAACAGCAGGAGCGGCGTGGCGGCCGCCCACGCCTGCGGTGAGCACGACGTCGGGAACGGGACAGGTGTGCTGACCTCGCTCCGGTCGATGCCGGAGAACAGCTCGGGCAGTCGCCCGCCCCACGCCGCGGCGACGTCGAGCAGGCCGTCGGCCACCTTCGCCGCTTCGGCGTCGAAGCCGTAGCGCCGCAGTCCGGCGGCGCAGAGCGCCGAGTCGTGCGGCCACACCGTGCCGCAGTGGTAGCTCATCGGGTCGTAGGCGTCCTCGTCGGCCGCCATCGTGCGGATGCCCCAGCCCGACCACATCTCGTCGCTCATCAGTCGCTCGGCCACCGCGCCGGCCAGCCCGTCGTCGACGATGCCGCTCCACAGGCAGTGCCCGATGTTCGAGCTGAGGGCATCGATCGGCGCGTTGCCCTTGTCGAGCCCGAC
>JAYUAM010000286.1:0-1998 GCA_043741295.1 Acidimicrobiia bacterium | reverse complement strand
CGATCACCGGGGCGCGGGCCGCCAACGCCTCGAGGGCGACGATGCCGAACGGCTCGTAGAACGACGGGATGACGACGGCGCTGGCCCGGTGGAGCAGGGCGCGCAACTCGTCGTCCGGCACGAATCCGGCGAAGTGCACGACGTCGGTGACGCCGAGGTGGTCGGCCTGCTGGCGGAGCGCGTCGAGATGGCTGCCCCGTCCGGCGATGACGACGCGAAGGCCGGGCACGTCGTTGCGCAGCGTGGCGGCCGCGTCGATCAGGGTCTGGAACCCCTTCTCGGACTGGACTCGGCCCCAGGACACCACGAGGGGGCCGTCGGCGCCGCGCCGTGGCTCCGGCACCGGGGGTGCCCATTCGCCGGCATCGACGCCGTTCGGGACCATGTGGACCTTGCCGGTCGGGAGCGAGAACGCACCGACCACCTCGTCGACCATGAAGTGCGAACAGGCGATGACCCGGCGCGCCTGATACGTGAGCCACCACTCGACCGAGCTGATCGCCGACGGCTGCCCGGGAGCGACGTGACCACCGGCCCGCCCACGTTCGGTGGCGTGGATCGTGGCCACCATCGGCACGTCCCACAGCGCCTGCAGGGTGTCGCCCGCCCAGGCCACGAGCCAGTCGTGGGCGTGCACCACGTCGGGCCGCCAACCGCCGAGCCGGGCCGACAGCTGCACCAGATGGTGGTTCGCCGAGGCCATGCGCGCCACGAACCCGTCGTCGGGCAGCCAGGGCTGATCCGTGACCGCCCGGAGCACACGCACGCCGTCGACCACGACGTCAGCTGGCGCGTCGTGGTGGGCGAGGGTGAGCACGACGACCTCGTGGCCCGCTCGCACGAGCGCCGACGAAAGCCCGTCGACATGTGGGGAGATGCCGCCGACGACCAGCGGCGGGTACTCCCACGTGATCATGGCGACGCGCATCGCGCCAGACGGTACGGGAGCTACCCAGCGGCGTCCACCGCGACGGCGATCTCGACGAGCGGGTCCGCGGTGGCGTCGGCCGGCACGAGCCGACCGTTCACCTGGCTCGGCGAAGCGCCGGTAGCGAGCAGGTCGGCCTGCACCGCGGCCAGATGATCGGACGCCGCGGCCGCCAGCTCCGAAGTCGCCGGTGTCGGCAGCTGTACGACGATCAGCAGCTGGGTCGACGGGTTCTGGACCAGGAACTTGGCCCACAGCGGCAGGACGTGCTGCTCGTTCTCCGTCAGCGTGGCCTGCCCGAGCGGGAGGGCCAGCGGCTCGCCGCCGAGCCGCACCGGCACGAACCGCACGGCGACGGCGGTCGGGTCGACCGTGAGCCGGTTCGTCTTCGGGCCCTGGTACCAACCGAACGACGCGGCGAGTCGTTCGCTCGCCTGGTCCGACGGCACGGCGCCGGTGAGCACGAGCGAGCCGTCGGCCGCCCGCGTGGCGACCGGCCAGTTCTGCCCGCCGGGCAACGTCGCCTGCGGTGCGGCCTCGAGCACGGCGGCGCGCTTGGCCACCGTCGTCGGGGTCGATGCGGGTGCCGCAGCGGTGCCGGCCGAGGCGGTCGACGACGGGTTCCCGACGGTCGATCCAGGGGCGGACGATGCCGCCGGCGTCGCGCTGGTCGCCGGCGTCGCGCTGGTCGCCGGAGTTGCCCGGATGGCGGGGACAGCCGTGGTCGCCGGGCTGGCGGGCGAGGTCGCGGTGATGCCGTCGACGCGCCCGGCGATGGTCGTGGCGACCCTCGGCTTCGAGGCGGCGCCAGTCGGGGCGGTGGCTCGTTGCGCGTCGGTGGCCGAGCCGTTGGGCTGGCCGAGAAGCGCCGCCACGCGGTCCGGCAGCGTGAGTCGTCCCGGGGCCAGGGCGTTGGCGGTCATCGTCGACCCGACCAGCACGCCGGCGCCGAGGAGCAGCGCAGCGGCAGAGCTGATGCTGCGACCGGCGGTGGGACTCGCCGTGCGGGGCGTCGTTCGCCCACCCTTCGTGCGCCGATTGGGGGAGGCGGGCCGGCCAACGGAGCGGTC
>JAYUAM010000285.1:0-1999 GCA_043741295.1 Acidimicrobiia bacterium | reverse complement strand
GCGCTCAGCGAGCGCCAGGAGGCGGTGGGCGTCGCGTGTGTTCGCCCGTTGAGCGCGTTCGAGGTGGAAGTCGAGCCCGTCGCCGGCGGCGACCTCGGTGACGTGGGCGATGATCTCCTGCGCCCGCTCCTCGCCGCCGAACTTGCGCGCGTACGCCTCCATCACGGGCATCGTGGAGCCGGGGGGCGCCGTCGGGTCGAGCTGGAACGGGCGGAACACGAGTTCCACGTCCTCGCGCCCCTCGAACCCGGCCAGCGCCTGTTCGAACCGGCGCTTGCCGATGTAGCACCACGGACACACCACGTCGGACCAGATCTCGACTCGCATCACCTGCCACGATAGGGCGGTCATGAGCGAACACGGTGGTGCCGCGCCGAGCGGCCCGAGCGGCCCGGGCGTCGTGCAGGCCACGTTCTGCGCCACGCTCGTGGACGAGTGGATCCGCGGCGGCGTCGCCCATGCCGTCATCGCTCCCGGTTCGCGCTCGACGCCGCTGGCCCTTGCGCTCGCCGGTCGATCCGAGCTGGCGGTGCACGTCTTCCACGACGAGCGCTCGGCGTCGTTCGCCGCACTCGGTATCGGGCGGGCGAGTGGCGTCCCGGCGGTGCTCCTGTGCACGAGCGGTACCGCGGCGGCGAACTTCCACCCCGCCGTGATCGAGGCCCATCAGGACGACGTCCCGCTCGTCGTCTGCACCGCCGACCGTCCCCCCGAGCTGCGTGATGTCGGCGCGCCGCAGACGATCGACCAGACGAGCCTGTACGGCAACTCGGTGCGCTGGTTCCACGACCCCGGCGTCGCTGATGCGTCGATGCGGTCGGCGTGGCGCTCGATCGCCTCGCGGTCGGTGCTCGACGCACGCGGCGCTACCGCGGCGCGACCGGGCCCGGTGCACCTCAACCTGCCGTTTCGCGATCCGCTCGTCGCGCCCGCCGAAGCACTGCCCCCATCGAGGAGCGACGGCGGGCCGTGGCACCGGGCGGCGGCCGGCCTGCCCGCGCTCGACGAGCGGCAGTTCGCCGGGCTCGTCACGGTCCTTGACCAGCAGCGCGGGGTGATCGTCGCGGGTGCGGGTGCGCCGGCCGCGGTCGTCGCCCTCGGCGAACGGATCGGCTGGCCGGTGCTCGCCGATCCCCGCTCCTGCGCCCGGGGTCCGGCCCGCGAGGTGGCGGCACCGGCGGGATCGACCGGGCCGGTCGTCGCCGCCTTCGACGCCGTCCTGCGCCATCCGCGCTTCGCGGTCGACCACACGCCGACGATCGTGCTCCGCTTTGGACCACTGCCGGCGTCGAAGGTGCTCGGACAGTGGCTCGCTCGGTCGGGTGCCCGTCACGTGCACGTGGCTGCGACCGTCGGGTGGAGCGACCCCGAACACCTCGTCGACCACCGCGTCGTCGCCGACCCCGCGGCGTTGTGTGATCGGCTGAGCGAACAGCTCACCGGCGGCCGGGGCACGCCATGGCTGGCGCGCTGGCGCGCGGCGGAGACCAAGGCTCAGGCCGCGCTCGACACGGTGCTCGCCGCCCACGACGAGCCGACCGAGCCCGCGGTCGCCCGCGCCGTCACCCGGTGGCTTCCGCCGGGCGCTGCGCTGATGGTGTCGTCGTCGATGCCCGTGCGTGACGTGGAGTGGTTCGGGCTCGGCCGCACGGGTCCCACCTACGCCAACCGTGGCGCGAACGGCATCGACGGTGTGACGTCCACCGCCGTCGGCATCGCGCTGGCCGACCCTTCCCGGCCGACTGCGTTGCTCATCGGCGACGTGGCGTTCCTCCACGACACGAACGCACTCGTGGCGTTGCGAGTGCGCCAGCTCGACCTGACCATCGTCGTCGTCGACAACGACGGCGGCGGCATCTTCAGCTTCCTGCCTCAGCGCTCGACGCTCGGAACCGAGCGGTTCGAGCAGCTCTTCGGCACGCCGCACGGCACCGACCCGGGCGCGCTGGCGGCCGCCCACGGCCTCGACGTGGAGCGCGTGGAGACGATCGAGGAGCTC
>JAYUAM010000284.1:0-2001 GCA_043741295.1 Acidimicrobiia bacterium | reverse complement strand
CGTGTTGGATGGCGGGCCGTGCGCGGTGGGGGTCGAATCGACGATCGTCGACTGCACGCTCGATCCGCCGGTCGTGCTGCGACCCGGTGGCGTGCCGGTCGAGCAGGTGGCAGCGGTGCTCGGCCAGGAGGTCTCCGTGGTGGCCGGGGGGCGGTCGCGGGCGCCGGGCATGCTGGCCGCCCACTACGCCCCGAGCTGCCGCGTCGAGCTGGTGGCGAGCTCGCAGTCGGCGCAGACCCGCCGCGCCGCGCTGGGCGCGCTCGGGCACCGCGTCGGCGTGCTCGATCCCGGAGACGACCTCGCCCACTACGCCCACGAGCTGTTCGCCGCCCTGCGCCGGGCGGACACCGAGCACCTCGACACGCTGCTCGTCGTCGCCGCTCCCGAGGCCGACCTCGGCCGGGCGATCAACGATCGGCTCCGTCGCGCCGCACGCGGTTCCGCGAGTTGAGCAGACCGGCCTACGTCAGAGTCGGTTGAGCTGCTCGACCCACAGGTCGCGCACGTCCTCGACGGGCGGCGCAAGATCGCGGCCGACGGAGGCGACGGTGAGGTTCACCGTGGTTCCGCCGGCTTCGGGTAGCAGCTCGAGGCGGCACCAGCACGGCGACGGGTCGTGCAGGTGGACGTCGAGCAGGTAGGGCGGATCGTCGACGAGCACCTCGCCGATCCAGCCGGCGACGATCAGGAGCGCCTCGAACGCGTCGACCGGGAGCACGTCGACCGTGAAGCTCGGCGTGTCGTACTCGACGGGTGACCGCGGTCGCTCACGCCGCGGCGGCGCGGTCGGTCGGGCACCGCGTACCGTCCCCGGGTCGGTGCCGGGCGAACCGGGCGCGGCGGCGTCCGATACGGGATGCAGGATGGTGCGCACGGCGCGGTCGAACGCCGCATTCAGTTCGCGCATCGCGTCCGGGTCACCACCGTGGTCGGGGTGGCGCTCCTTGGCGAGACGGCGGCGGGCGGCACGCACGTCGTCGAGCGTGGCCGAAGCGCTCAACCCGAGCACGGCCCAGGGATCGGCCTCCACCGCGGCGCTCAGGCCTCGCGGTCGCGGCGGGCGTCATAGGCGGATCGCACCGCGGCCGCGGCCGGCCCGGCCTCCGCCGCCGGTTCGACCGTCAGCCCCTCGCCGAGCGCCCACGCCGCGGCGATGTCTCCAGGGTCGGCACCGGACACGACGCTGGCGGCCTGCACGCACGCGCCGGCGGCGACGTGCTCGTCGGCGTGGGGCACGAGCACCGGGCGGCCCGAGAGGTCGGCCAGGATCTGGCGGTACGCCCGCGACCGTGCTCCCCCGCCGACGAGCACGAGGCGGCCGTCGACGCGGGCGTGCGCGGCGAGGGCATCGAGCCCGTCGAGCAGCCCGCAGAGCACGCCTTCGTAGGCGGCCCGTGCCAACTGTTCGCGCGACACATTCGACCGTAGGCCGGCGAGGACGCCGGTGGCCCCCGGGCGGTCGGGTGTGCGCTCGCCGTCGAGGTACGGGAGCAGGGTCAGGCCGCCGGCACCGAGCGGCGCGGCCAATGCCAACGTGTCCAGCTCGTCGAGCGAGCACGCCAGCAGCCGACGGACCGCCTCGGTCACCTTCGTGGCGTTGAGCGTGCAGACGAGGGGCAGGAACCGGCCGGTGGCATCGGCGAACCCGGCGACCGCGCCGGCGGGGTCGGCAGTCGGCTTCTCGCTCACCGTGTAGACGGTGCCGGACGTGCCCAGGCTTAGCGCGACGTCACCCGGGCGGAGGCCGACGCCGAGTGCGGCGGCCATGTTGTCGCCGGTGCCGGGCGCCACGACAGCGTCGCCCCAGCGGCCGGCGGCGTCGCCGGGACCGAGCACGCGCGGCACCACGGCCGACCAATCGCGATCGCCGTCGATGATCGCCAGGATGTCCCCGCGGTACTCGCCGGTCGCCGGCGACCAGTAGCCGGTGCCGGAGGCGTCGCCGCGGTCGGTGACGTACGCGCCAGGCGCCAGTCCGGCGAGGCGGGCGGTCAGCCAGTC
>JAYUAM010000283.1:0-2001 GCA_043741295.1 Acidimicrobiia bacterium | reverse complement strand
TCACGCGCAACGCCGACCTCTCGATCGACGAGGACAACGAGGAGGCCGAAGACCTGCTCGCCGCCGTCGAGGTCGAGCTGCGTCGCCGCCGGTTCGGGAAGGCGGTGCGCCTGGAGGTGGCCGCCGGCATGGCTCACGAGATCGTCGATCTCCTGGTCGAAGAGCTCGACCTCGACGCCGACGACGTCTCCTACCACGAGGCGCCGCTCGATCTGCGCGATCTGATGCAGCTCACCGGGGCCGACCGCCCCGACCTCCGCGACGAGCCGTGGCCCTCGGTGACACCAGCCGCCCTCGGCGAGGCCGACGCCGGCGAGCGGTCGATCTTCTCCGTCCTTCGCGAACGCGACGTGCTCGTGCACCATCCGTACGAGTCGTTCATGGCGTCGGTCGAGGAGTTCGTCCGCCAGGCGGCCGACGACCCCAAGGTGCTCTCGATCAAGACGACGCTGTACCGCACCTCGGGCGACAGCCCGATCGCCCGCAGTCTGATCCGGGCGGCCGAGCGCGGCGTGCAGGTAGCGGCGCTGGTCGAGCTGAAGGCGCGGTTCGACGAGCTGCGCAACATCACCTGGGCCCGCGCCTTGGAGCGGGCGGGCGTGCACGTGGTGTACGGCCTCGTCGGGTTGAAGACCCACGCCAAGTGCATGCTCGTGGTACGTCAAGAGGACGACGCGCTGCGTCGTTACCTCCACGTCGGTACCGGCAACTACAACCCGTCCACGGCCCGCACGTACGAAGACGTCGGGCTGCTCACCTCCGACCCTGACTTGGCCGCCGACCTGCAGGTGTTGTTCAACCACCTCACGGGGTACAGCCGCAACGTCACCTACCGCAAGCTCGTCGACGCCCCCGAGCGGCTGCGCGGCAAGGTGCTCGAGCTCATCGAGAACGAAGCGGCGCACGGGGACACCGGGCGCATCGCCATGAAGATGAACGCGGTCGTCGACCCGGAGATGATCGACGCGCTCTACTTCGCCAGCCTCGCCGGGGTGCGCGTCGACCTGCAGGCGCGCGGCATCTGCTGTCTGCGACCCGGCGTGCCGGGCATGAGCGAGAACATCCGGGTCCGCTCGGTGCTCGGTCGTTACCTCGAGCACTCGCGCATCCTGCACTTCGCCAACGGCGACGGACCGGGCGCGCCGTGCTGGTACATCAGCTCGGCTGATCTCATGCCCCGCAACCTCGACCGGCGCGTCGAGATAATGACGCCGATCGAAGACCCGGCGCAGCGCGACGTGCTCGCCGGCATCCTCGAGTCGGCGTGGGCACCGGACGTGCCGTCGTGGTCGCTCGGCGCCGACGGCAGCTGGACGGCGATGCCGGGACGGCAGTCGGCCAGCAGCCAGCGACTGATGTACGACGCCGCCGTCGTGCGCGGCCAGCGCGGCTGACCCAACCCGTCGCGGTTTCGCCCCACGAACGAATGTGAACACGTTCACACATGCCCTGACCTGGGCCGTTGTCGAGCGTTCCGGAGCTGTTCACCTCTCGTTCATCCGAGCGTGGGCGGCCCGACACCCGTGCTTCCTACGGTGCTTGGCGTAGCGCCGTTCCCCAACCCCAGGAGACGATCAACGTGTCGCGTACCAAGAACCGGCTGGCCTTCGTGGCCGCCATCGTGAGCCTGGCCGTGCTGGCCACGGCCTGCGGCAGCAGCAAGTCGTCCACGAGCGCCGCGGCGACGACGGCGGCCGCGCCGGTCGCCGACCTGAAGGCATCGCTGCAGGCCAGCGGCTCCACGCTGCAGAAGGCCTTCGAGGACGAGGCGATCACCGCGTTCACGGGCAAGAACAAGGGTGTCGCCATCGTGTACGCCGGGGGCGGTTCGGGCAAGGGCCGCACCGACCTGTCGACCAAGACGGTCGACTTCGCCGGCTCCGACTCGCCGTACAAGGACGAGGACCTCGCCAAGAACCAGGGCGGCGACGTGCTCTACTTCCCGATCCTGCTCGGCCCGATCACGGTGTCGTACAACGTCGGTGGCGTCGACAAGCTCCA
>JAYUAM010000282.1:0-2002 GCA_043741295.1 Acidimicrobiia bacterium | reverse complement strand
ATCGTGGCCGCCTGCGAAGCCGACGGCCGCCGGGCGTTCGTGCCGAGCCGGGCGATGTGCACCGACAACGCGGCGATGATCGCTGCGGCCGGCTGGCGCCGCCTGCTCACCGACGGCCCCACACCCCTCGACGCCGGCGCCAACCCCAACCTCCGCCTCCCCTTCCTGCCGTAGCTGGCGCGGCCCGGCAAGGCCGGCCCCGGCCCGGCCCGGCCCGGCAAAGCTGGCCCCGGCCCGGCAAGGCTGACCCCGGCCCGGCAAGGCTGCCCGCTCGCCCGGCTGGCTCTGGCCGCAAGGCCTGAGGGTTCTCGGCACGGTTTGCCGCGGAATACGCGGCAAACCGTGCCGAGAACGGATCTACCTTCCGAAGCGGAGCCCGTCGGGCACACGCGAATGCGTGCATCCTCCCCACCTCGCCGCTCTCGCCGACCGCCACGGCCTGCTCACGCTCGACTCCTGGATCGCTGGGGGCCGGAGTCCTGACAGCTGGTACCGGGCCATCGCCTCGGGCCGCGTCAACCTCGTCCATCAGGGCGTCGCTCGGCTACCTGGCGCGTCGAGTTCGACGATCACGTCGATCGCTGCGGCGGTGCTGGCCGGCGGCGTCGCGGCGCTCGTATCCCATCGGAGCGCGGCAGTTCTTTGGGACGCCCTCGATCCTGACGGCAGCGCACCGCACATCGTCGTGCCGCGCAACCAACGATCGCCGACGACCTCGGCGATCACGGTCCACCGCCCGACTGACCGGCTCGATCTTCGATCCGTTCGACGCGAGGGGATCGCCGTGTGCAACCCGCTGCGGTTGGTAGTGGATCTCGGCGCCGCCGTGCCGCTCGCGGAGGTGCAGCTGGCCGTCGAGCGATTGGTGGTGCAGCGCCTGGTCACGGTCGGTGCCCTGCGTGGAGCGCTCGCGCGCCACGCCCGGAAGGGCCACCAGGGAGTCGAGGCACTTCGACGAGCACTGGACGATCGGGCGCTCGGTCGACGGCCGAGTGACAGCACGCTCGAGGAGACCTTCGCCAGCATGGTCCGCAGGTACGGCTTGCCGGCCCCGACGTTCCACCCCACGGTGGTGCTCGACGGCACTGCGTACGTTCCGGACTTCACGTACCACGATGCTCGGGTGGTGATCGAGATTGATGGATTCGAGTTCCACAGCTCACGGACGTCGTTCGAGTCGGACCGCGCTCGTGACGCCCACTTCGCTGCGCACGGCTGGCTTCCGGCGAGGTTCACGTGGCTGCAGATCGTTCGCACGCCGGGGGTCGTCGCCCGGCGGCTCGGCGACATCCTCCGACGCCGGGCGATGCCGTGAGCGTTCTCGGCACGGATCGCCGCGCAATACGCGGCAAACCGTGCCGAGAACCTGGCGAGATGGCCCCGTCCGAAAGACGCCCGGCGGCGGGCGGCGGGCGGCGGGTGGCTAGAGGATGACGACGCTACGGAGGACTTCGCCGCGCTCCATCTTGTGGAAGGCCTCCTCGACCTGGTCGAGGGCGATGGTCTCGCTCACGAACTTGTCGAGCGGCAGGCGACCCTGCATCGAGAGCTCGACGAGCAGTGGGAAGTCGCGGCTCGGGAGGCAGTCGCCGTACCAGCTCGGCTTGAGCGCGCCGCCGCGGCCGAAGAACTCGATCATCGGGATGTCGGGGAACTTCATCGTCGGCGTCGGCACGCCGACCTGCACGACGGTGCCCGCCAGATCGCGGGCGAAGAACGCCTGCTCGAGCACCTTCGGGTTCCCGACCGCCTCGATGCACACGTCGGCCCCGAAGCCGCCGGTGGCCGCCTTCACGCCCTCGACCGGATCGCCCGTCGACGCGTTCACCGTGTGGGTGGCACCGAACCCGCGTGCCCACTCGAGCTTGCGGTCGTCGAGGTCGACGGCGACGATCGTGGTCGCGCCGGCCAGCGCGGCGCCGGCGATGGCGGCGTTGCCCACCCCGCCGCACCCGAACACCGCGACGGTATCGCCGCGCTGCACGTTGCCCGTGAGCATCGC
>JAYUAM010000281.1:0-2010 GCA_043741295.1 Acidimicrobiia bacterium | reverse complement strand
TTGCGCTTGTTCCGCTGGTCGCGCCAGTGACGGAGCGCGACGCGGTCGGTCGACCAGTCGATCGTCGCCGCCACGGCGACGGCGATCCGGTTCTCCATCAGCGATCCGACGACCCGTGCGTCGTCGAGCAGGTAGCGGTTGGCCCACGCCGCCAGCCCGACGTCGGTAGTGAAGAGACGCGGATGTGCGGTGAGCACCTTGTGCTCGCTCGGTCGATGGGCCTCGGCCCGGAACAGCAGGAAGCTTGCCTCGAGCATCTCGAGGTACCCCGCAGCAGTGGGTGCCTTCATGCCGAGCTCGGAGGCGAGACGGGCGAGGTTCAGGATCTGGCCCGGGTTGGCGGCGACACGGCGGAACACGCGTAAGAGCCGGGCGTGGTCGACGCGGGACGACCCTGCCCCCAGCGGAACGACGGACTCGACGTACGCGCTCGTCGCGCGCTCGCGGAGCGACTCGTCGGCGGCCGTGAGGACTCCGGGCAACCCCGGCAGACCGCCGTGCGACCAGTCCGTTCGGCGCTGTCGCGAGCTGACGGGCGGGTCGAACCAGGCCTCGGCCGGGGCGTCGAACAGCGCGTGCGCGGTCGTGGCCGGGCGGCCGACGAGCTCGCTCTCTGTGAGTCCCCACAGGCGCAGCCGGAGCGCCCGCCCGGCGAGCGGATCGCTCCCGCCCAGCTGCTCGCGGCCGAGCCGGGCCGAACCGGTCAGCACGAACTGGCCAGATGTGCCCGGTCGGCCGTCGACCACTTGCTTGACCCAGAGCGGTAGCTCGGGTTCGAGCTGGGCCTCGTCGATCACCGCTGGCGTCGGCAGGTCGCCGAGGAAGCGGACGGGGTCGAGCCGCAGCTGCGCCCGCCGTTCGGGCTCCGACAGATCGATCGGTGCGGCCCAGCCGAGCCGTTCGCCGACCGACCGGCAGAGTGTCGACTTGCCGACGGCCCGTCCGCCTTCGAGCACGACGACGGGCATCGAGTCGACGAGTCGTCCCAACGCCCCATCGAGTCCTCTCGCGAGCAGCACGGACCCAGAGTACTTCTGCTCGACAAAATCATCCCCTCAACGGACGAAAAATCACCCTCCGAGGGGCTGAAATTCGCAGTCGACCAGATCCGACTCTCGGAGAGTACGATTCTCCACATGGCCAGAATGACGCTTCGTGCGAAGGGACAGCTGACCCTGCCGGAGGAGATCAGGAACGCGGCGCGCCTGGAGGAGGGTGACCTCCTCGACGCCGAGATCACCGATGAGGGGATCCTGCTCCGGCCGCGGAAGGTCGTCGACGCCACCCAGGCCTGGTTCTGGACGCCGCAGTGGCAGGCCGGCGAGCGCGAAGCCGATGCCGACCGGGCCGCGGGCCGGGTGCAGGCGTTCGGTTCGGGGCCCGAGTTGCTCGACGGGTTGCGAGCAATCGCTACGCCGGTGAAGCGTCGGCGGACTCGCTGACGCCTCGTGCCGACCTACGCCTGGCTCGCCCGCTTCCGAGCGGACTTCGGGCGTCTCAGCCCGCAGCAGCAGGCGGCGTTCCTGGTCGCCGTCGAGCAGTTCGTCGACGACCTGCGTGCCGGCCGTCCCTTCCACAAAGGTCTGCGGGTCAAGGGCGTCCAGGGTGCGGCCGGGATCTTCGAGATGACATGGGCGCCTGACGGCCGGGCCACGTTCGAGTACGGGCTCGAGGTGACGGCCGGCCAGGTCCACGTCGTCTGGCGACGTGTCGGCACCCACGCCATCTTCCAGCGCCCGTAGTCGGTCGGGCCAGCTCGACGGCGGCCGTACCGCTCAGGCGCCGGCGGGGGCCGGGCGTCGTTCGCGATGGTCGCGGGCGGCGCCCTCTTCGGGCTCGACCTCCAGGGTGACCCCGTCGATCGCCACCACCCGTAGGCGGTCGCCGGCGGCGATCGGTGTGGCCCGGTTCGTGCGGGCCCGCCACTTGCCCTCGCCGACCTGCACGATGCCCTCCGGGTCGACCCACGTGACGGCCTCGCCCATCGTGCCGATCATCCACTCGCGCCCG
>JAYUAM010000280.1:0-4912 GCA_043741295.1 Acidimicrobiia bacterium | reverse complement strand
TTCCTCGCCGCAGATCCTCCGAACGGGTTCGCGGCACGGGGCCGAGCGGTGACCTCCGTGGGCGCCTACGCACCCCTCGACTCGCGGGCCGTGCTCCTCGGCTGGCCGCGGCCGGACGGCACGCTCGCCCCTATGGTTGTCGCCATCGCGGTCGATGTGCTCGAGGCCCCGTCGGGTGCTGGCGCGACGTTCGCCGAAGGCGACGTGCAGGGCACCGTGACGAGGACGGCCAACGCCGGGCTCACGTTGCTCACCGCTGAATGGACTGGGCCGACCGGTCGGTTCGCCGCGATCGTCGAGGGACGGGCAGTGCCGACCGATGCGGTCGTTCGCTCGTTGGCTGCAGCGGTCACCAATGACGGGACCACACTTCGGTGGGCGAACGGCGAGCCACCAGCGCCCTTCGTGGATCTCGTCCACCAGGATACTGCGGCGCGATGGTCGCGGGTGGACTACACGCGGGACTCGCCATCATTCGCCTTCGTGTCGGTGGGCGCAACGACGGACGTACCGCTCAACATCGCTCCGAGGTCCGAGGTAGAACGCCGTCGGTTCGGCGACTGCGACGGGGTCATGCTCACCGGAGGTGACGACGCGATCCCGGGCCGTCTGGTGTTGTGTACCCGGCCTGACGGCACGAAGGTGGTCGCACAATCGGCGCTCGCCACCCTCGACGAGCTAGACGCGATCGTCGCGACCGCTCGCCCGGCCACGGAGGCCGAACTCGCAGCGATCCCGATCGTCGGCTCGTGAGATAGCCGTCGGCCGGGGTAGAAGTGGACGCAATCGTGCGGTGACCGCTCGCTTGCGTCCACTGTTGCGGCCCGATGCCAGACACCGCGCCGCTGGACCGGAACCGGCGAGCCCGCTGCCGCGCCGCGTCTACTACGAGCAGAGGACGCGCTGGAGGTAGGCGTTGGTGAAGCGGCGGTCGGGGTCGAGGCGGTTGCGCACGGCGGCGAAGCGGTCCCACTCGGGGTATCGGGGGGCGAGCGTGGCGGCGGTCTGGAAGTGGAGCTTGCCCCAGTGCGGGCGGCCGCCGTAGTCGTCCATGATCGCCTCGACGCCTTCGAAGTAGCGGCGGTACTCCATCCGCTCGAACACGTGCACGGCGATGTAGCAGCGCGGCTCGCCGAACCCGGTCGACAGCGGGATGTCGTCGGGCGCAGTGAAGCGCACCTCCACCGGGAAGCTGATGCGCAGCCCGCTCTCGTCGACGAGTCGGCGCACGCGGTTGAGCGCCTCGCCGCATGCCGCCCGCGGGATCGAGTACTCCATCTCGTAGAAGCGGACGAACCGCGGGCTGGCGAACACCTTGAAGCTCTTGTCCGAGTAGCTCACCGTGCCCTGCGACGGCAGCGCGGTGGCGAGCTTCGGGATCAGCTTCGGCGCGCGCCGGCCGACGCGGCACACCGCGCCGAACGCGATGTTCTCCATGCCGTAGTCGTCGAACAGCTCCTTCCACCGCTTGCGCGGCGCGGCGGCGTCGGTCGTGCGGTTGTTGCGCTTCGTCAGCGCCCAGCCGGTGTGCGGCACCCAGAAGAACTCGAAGTGGTCGTTCGTGTCGACGAACTCGTCGATGCCCTCGAGCACGTCGTCGACGCGCATCGGCTGCTCGAGCACCGTCAACGTGAACGCCGGCACGACCTGCAACGTCACCGTCGACACGATCCCGACCGAGCCAAGGCCGACGCGCGCGCAGTGGAACACCTCGGGCTCGTTCTCGGCATCGCACGCGATGACCGAACCGTCGCCGGTCACGATGCGCATCGCCACGATCTGGGCGGCGAGCCCGCGCAGTGCGGCACCCGTCCCGTGGGTGCCGGTCGACGTCGCGCCGGCGACGGTCTGATACGCGATGTCGCCGAGGTTCGGCATCGCCAGCCCGCGCCGGTCGAGCTCGTCGTTCAGCGCAGCGAGGGTGATGCCGGCCTGGACGGTGACGCGGTAGTTCACGGTGTCTATGTCGAGTACACGGGCGTAGTTGTCGAGCACCACGAGGTGTCCGTCGGTGAGCGCGGCGCCGGTGAAGCTGTGCCCGGCGCCGACCGCCTTGATCGTCTGGCCGGCCGTAGCTGCGTCCTTCACCGCGCGGCACAGCTCGTCCTCGCTCGATGGGTGGACGAACGCGGCCGGTCGCCCGACCTGGTTGCGCGCCCAGTTCCGCCACGTGCCGTCCCGACCGATCGTCATGGTCCGCGAGCGTACGTCCGCCCCGCTGACCCGCCGGGATCGGTGCTGGTCGCGTCGGGTGGATTCAGGGCTGCTACAGCGACTTCAGCTCGGCAATGAGGCCGATGAGGTCCTCGATCGTCCCGCGAATCACCGGCACGCGGGCAAGGCCGATGGCGCGCACGACGAGCGGCGCGGTGCGGGCGACCAGGACGCGGGTGCGAGCGTTGCCGTCGCTCGGGTCGTGGACCCAGAAGAGCACGAGACCCATGAAGTAGAGCCACAGCAGTTCGGGCAGCTCGCCGGCGATGCCCTTGGCGATCTTGCTGTCGGAACCGTCGACCACGTCACGCCACAGGGCGATCGACGCGGCGCGGGCCGGCGCCGACGCGGCACTGAACGGTGACAGCGGGCTCGTCGGCTCGGCGGCGTGCTTGAAGAACTGGCCAGCAAACGAGCGGTAGGGCTCGACGACATCGAGCCAGGCCTCGAGCATGATCAGGATTCGCCGCTCGAGGTCCGTCTCCGTCGCCAGGGGACCGACGACCGCGGCCGCGTGGTCGACGCCGACGCGCTCGTAGTAGCCCTGGATCAGGTGCTCCTTCGACGCGAAGTAGTAGTACGCGTTACCGAGCGACACGCCGGCCTCGGACGCGATCGCCCGCATCGTCGTCGCCTCGAAGCCCCGCTCACGGAACAGGCGCAGGGCGACGTCGATGATCGTCGCCCTCGTCTGCTCACCCTTCGTCGGCGCCGTGGTGATCGTCACGTCGGTCGCGGTCGCCGTCACGTCCGTCAACGTGACCTCACCAGTGCCAGCCAGTGGGCGGGGCCCAGGCCTCACCGGGTCTCGCACGGGCCGTGGGCGCGGGGCGCGGCGGCGGGGCGACGATCCGGCAGCGCTCACACGACGAACCATACGGCCCCGACGTCCATGCATCCGGCGGCCCGTCGTGGGTGATGAGCGCGCCGCGGGCGACGTCGATCGCCCGCGCGCCGAGCCGCACGAAGGGGAGCCGGCCCCGCGACGACAGGTGCTCGGCCACCGCCTGCCACTGCGGCAGGAGCCAGGCGGCCACGAGCCACGCCCGCTCGCCCTCGTAGATCGCCCCGTCGGCCCGCACCATCGTGAGCACCGACGTCGTTCGGCGGTGGTCGAGCAGCGGGAACCGGGCGTGGGCCTCGGCCGAGTCGGCCGCGAGGTACTCGATCGGAGCCAACGTGGCCTGCCCATTGAGCCACGCCCGCAGGCGGCGGCACAACGGGCAGCGCTCGTGGTACAAGACGACGAGCGGTACCCGGTCGGCGGCCTTGGCCGTCATGCAGACCGGGCGTGCGCCGGCAGGCGGGCCGGCCGGCCAGGGCTGTGGCCCCACCTGGGTCCAGGCGCTCGGGGCGACGGGCGGGATGGCCTGGGACCGCAGCACAGCCCGGCGACGGTAGGTGTTGAACATCCAGACGTTGAAGAGGTGGACGAGGCCGAGCACGATCGACACCGCGCCGACCTTCGTGGCGAGCACTTCGATCATCGCCCGCCCCGTCACCAGCGTGCGGCCGGTGTGCATGAAGAACGCCACGTAGCCGAGGTTCAACAGGTAGAAGCCGGTGACGAGGAGGTGGTTGACCGCCTTCGCCAGCGTCTCGTTGCCGTCGAAGACGTCGACGAGGAAGGTCTCGCCGTGGCGGTACAGGACCCGTGAGACCCAGATGGTGAGCGGGACCGTGATGGCGAGGTACAGCAGGTAGGTGAGGACGACTTTGTCCATGGTGTGCTCCTTGTCCGTTGACGGGACGTAGTTGAACGTGTTCAACTCTGTTGTACGCCCTGGTCGATCGAGGTGTCAAGGGCAATCTTGAACACGTTCAACTCATGCGCTGACCGACGCCCGATCCGGCTAACCAGCTGACGCCGCAGCTCCATGTCCTGTCGCGCCACACCACCGGCAGGTGCGGCGCTGATGTGTCGTGGTCATGACCGAACCGAACCTCGGCGACGGGCGTCGGCGACTACGATTTGCCAGGGCGCGATCGGCAGGTGGGAGCAGATGAACGTGCGGAGCCGACGATCGGGTTTGGTCGCAACACTTGCCGTGTTCGTGGCGGCATGCTCGTCGCCCGCCTCGAACCGGGCCGCCGTGAGCACGGACCCGACGACCCCACCAACCGAGGTCACCCACACCACCCAAGCGGCGAAACCGGCGACAACGACGGTGGGCACGCCCACGACGACGACGCGCCCGACGACGCCACCCACGGGCGCTCCGACGACGATCACCTCACCGGCGAACGCGGCGCCGGCGGTCACGATCGGGGGACCGGTCGCGTCGGTCAGCTACGCCACCGCGCCCGACACGATCCCCGACTGACGGACCGTTCGGGCAAGCCGTATCCGCCACCGGTGATCACCGGGATCGACGGGTTCCCGCGTCTGCCGCTCGTCGCGACGTCGGTCCAGAACCCGAACATCCGACCGCTCACCGACCCGAAGCACCAGCCGATCATCGACGCCTACCTCGCCTTCGAAACGGTTGACACCGCCGTTCAGGGCACCTATCCGGTCAACCCCGACGACCCCCGCCTCGCCACCGTGATCGCCCCCGACGAGCTCACCGGTTGGCGCAACGAGGTGTACGCGCCTCAGCGCGATCACGGCGACTACTGGATCTTCCCGCTCGGCCTCACGTTCCGTCCGGCGGTCGGCGCCGACGCGACGGAGAGCAGAGCCATCGTCTACGACTGC
>JAYUAM010000279.1:0-11347 GCA_043741295.1 Acidimicrobiia bacterium | reverse complement strand
TCACCTGCGGTCCGGCGATGCGACGGCACATCCACGTGTGGCCGCCGCCGGGATGCAGGCCGATCTGTAGGAACCGAGTGTCGAACTTCGCCCGGCGGGCGGCGATGCGCACGTCGCAGCCGAGGGCCATGTTCATACCGGCTCCCACCGCCGCGCCGTTCACCGCGGCGATCGTCGGCAGCGGGCTGCGGGCGACGCGCAGGAAGCCCTCGTAGATCGCGCCGAGGCTCTGACCGTTCGCCGTCTCCAGGTTGCCGAGGTTCGCGCCCGCGCAGAACGCCGGTGCTGCGCCGGTGATGACGATCGCACCGACGCCATCGTCGGCTTCGACGTCGTCCATGGCGGCGACGATCTCGTTGACCATCGGGGCAGTGAGCGTGTTGCGTTCCGCCGGGTTGTTCATCGTGAGCGTCGCCACGCGGTCGGCGATCGAGACATCGAGCAGGGACATGGATCGCAGGGTACTGGCCGGTACGGTGCGACGATGGAGTCCGCGCTCGGCCTGGTGTTCGTGTTCCTGTGGGCCTCGGTGTCGGTGGCGGCGAAGCTCGGGTACCACGATACGAAACCGCTCACGCTGCTCGAAGCCCGCTTCGTCTTCGCCGCGCTGCTGCTCCTCGTCGTAAACCACCTCGTGCGCCGGCGCCCGCTTCCCCGCCGCGGCCAATGGCGCCACCTGGCCGTCATCTCGGTGACGAACTCGGCCGGCTACCTCGGTCTCGCCTGGCTCGCGCTGCACGAGATCTCGGTCGGACTGTGGGCACTGTTCATCGCCACCAACCCGTTCCTCACCGCCGTGCTCGCACGCGTCTGGCTGAAGCGTGCGGTGAGCCGTCGCGAGTGGCTCGGCATGGGCGTGAGCGCAGTGGGGCTCGCCGCCGCCACCGGTCCCTCGCTCGCCAGCAGCCACGCCACGGTCAGCGGGCTCGTGATGGCCACGCTGGCGACGGTGCTCTACTCGGTCGGCTCGGTGTACCGCACGTGGTCGAAGCTCGTGATCGACCCGGCGGTGCTCAACGGCTGGCAGATCGCCATCGGTCTCGTTCTGCTGCTGCCCTTCGCCATCGCGCTCAACGGCCGCGCCACGCCGACGATCACGTGGAAGCTCGTCGGCGCGCTGGCGTGGAGCGTGCTCGCCGTCTCGCTCCTTGCCAACTGGTTGTGGTTCAAGCTCGTGGCCATCGACGCGGTGCGGGCGAGCACGTGGCTGTTCCTCACACCGGTGTTCGGGTACGTGCAGGCGGCCGTGGTCCTCGGCGAGCCGATCCACGCAGCCGATCTCATCGGCCTCGTCCTCGTGCTCGGCGGACTGGTGGTGGCCGGCACCGTGGATCTCCGCTGGTTCAGCCGGCGTCGTGCGATGATCTGACGGGGAGTCGACCGCGGGAGACGCTGTGGCCACAGACGGCGGGGAAGAGCTACGCATCGCGCTGAGCATGCGGGGCGGCGTGAGCCTGGCGGTGTGGATCGGCGGCGCGGTCGAAGAGCTCGACCGTCTCACCCGGGTGCGGGCGCTTCCGCACGATCACCTCGTCGGTGTCGGCGGGCCCGACTTCTACGCCGCGCTCCTGACCATCGGCGGCTATGACCGCGCCGTGCTCGACGTCATCACCGGCGCGAGTGCCGGCGGGCTCAACGGTGTCGTGCTCGCCGCCAGCCGGGCGTACGGGTTCGACTTCGCCGAGATGCTGCCGCTGTGGGTCCGCCTCGGCGACATCGAACTGCTGACCCGCGATCCGGTGGCGATCTACACGGACCCGCAGACGGGCGAGCGCACGCGGCGCCCCGACTCGTTGTTGCAGGGCAACGAATACTTCCAGAAGCGCCTGCGCACGCAGCTGCGCGAGCTCATCTCTCGCGGCCAAGCCGACCACGCGGTCGACGACAGCTTCGATCTGATCCTGTCGGCCACGTTGGTCAACCCGCTTTACGAGACGACCGACGCCGATCCGTTCGCGCCGCTGCCCGAAGTGCGGCGCAACGCCAACTTCCACTTCCGCTACCTCGGCGAGCTCGGCGCGTACGGCGGCGACTTCCAGGCCGCCGATGAAGCGACGCGACTGACCGACGATTCGACCGCGTCGCTGCTCGCGCTCGCCGGTCGGTCGACGTCGTCGTTCCCGGTGGCGTTCGAACCGGCACAGGTCGGACGCGAAGCGGCGCGGGTGTTCTCCGATCCTCCGAACGCCGACGAGCCGGCCCGCCTCGTCCTCGACGGAGGCGTCCTCGACAACATCCCCGTGGCGAAGGCGATCGAGGCGATCGCCTCCGCGCCCGTGCGCGGCAAGGCCGACCGCTGGCTGGTGTTCCTGCACCCGAGCCCGAGCGCTCGGACCGAACAGGCCACCGAGGTGAAGGGGCTGGCGTCGCCACGGGCGTTCGGCACGTTGCTCGTCACCGCCAGCGCGGCGTTCGGGCAGGAGTCGCTGCTCGACGATCTCGAGGAGCTGAAGCGGCACAACGCCAAGGCCGCCGAGCAACGCTGGCGACGGCTGGCCCTGCTCGCCAACTTCGACGTCACGCAGGAACTGGACCCCGGCGTCGTTTCGGCGAGCCGCGCGGCGCGGGCGCAGCTCGATGCCGCTCGCGCGTTGAAGATCGTGCTCGGCGAGTTGCGGATTCGACGACCGATCACCGAGGGCATCGACCGGGTGCGCACGAGCGACTGGCTACGTCGCGTACGCGGACGGCTGCCGCAGGACATCGTCGACGGTTACCAGGCGGTCTACGACGAGCGCGCCACCGGCTCGACCGACGCGGCCGACAGCAGCGCCACGCTGTCGGCCGGCGGACTGCTTCTGGCCTGCGACATCGTCGGCGAGTGGGTGCGTAGCGCCGAGCCGAACGGGAGCGTCGCCGGTGCGGTCGCGGTGCTACGCGGCTGCACCCGGCGCGTGACCGATCTAAGGGCGCTCGCCCAGCTCGGTCAGAACTGGTCGGACCAGGCATGGCTCGTCGCCAGCTCGCACGGCCCCGATCCGGCGACACCCTGGGCGAGGAACACGGCCGCCACCGCCGTCGCCGCGTCGAGAGCTGTGCCGTGCGAAGCCCTACGAGCGGTCGAAGCGGCGCTCGGCCTGTCCGACGACGCGACGCCGGCCGAGGCGGCCGAGATCACCGATGCCCAGCGGACGACGGCGCTGGCCCGGCTCGACGAGGAGATGCGCTCGATCGTCGGGGCCCTGTGCACCGTGCCGAACGGCTGCGATCTCGGCGCGGAGATGTGGAAGCAGCTCGTCGCCGTCGCCGACTCGTGCCGGACAGCCGGCAGCCAGCAGGGGCTTGCGCTCGCGCGGTCGAAAGCTGTGCACGACCCGCTTTGGACCGCCGCCGCGAACACCCTGGGCACGACGCTGGCCAACATCGTCACGGTGTCGACCCAGGCGCAGAGCGCGGACCTGGTGAGCGACGACGAAGTCCGGTTCATCCGCATCACCGGCAGCAACGACACCCCGCTGCGCAACGCGTTCGTCGGCGAGGGCCAGCCGTTCGGCGTGGACGAGAAGTTGTGCGGCAACGACCTCGCCAACTTCGCCGCGTTCTTCTCCGCCAAGTGGCGGGCGAACGACTGGATGTGGGGCCGCCTCGACGCGGTGAAGAGCATCGTCGACCTGCTCGTGCGTCCGGAGCGCCTGCACGCGTCGGCCCTGCCGACGGCAGGCGTCGTCGAGCTGGTCCGGCACCTCGCCGAGCGGGCCGGGATGCCACTCGACCACGCCACCGTCACGGCGATCGAGGTCGAGGTCGGCGTGGCGAAGGCAGGAGGAAGCGGCTCACCCCAGAGCACGATGCTCATCCGACGGGTGCTCACCGAGGCGATGCAGCGGCAGATCTTCGCCCAGATGCACCCGGTGATCGAACGGCTCGCCGAGCGCCCCCACTGGCCGGATGCACCGTCGGCGACCGGGCCGCTGAGCCCGATCGACGTCGGCGACGCCACGTTGAACGACAAGATGCGCCGCTACGACGTCGGCACACAGACGATCGCCGACCTCGACTCCCGTCGGCGTACGCAGATCGGCATGCGCATGGCGATGGTCGCGTACCGGGCGTTCCAGCCAGGCAGGCGCGGGTACCCGAGTCGTTTCGCCCGTCTGTTGATCGGCGTCACGAAGCCCCTCTACCTGTTCGGCGCGTTCGCGGCGCTGAACGTGGCGCGTGCCCTGTTCCTGGTGAACATGACCGCCGTGGGGTTCTGGGTCGGGCCGTGGCGCTACCGGAACGAACCGAACGAACAACGCCAGCCGTGGCGACGGTGGACGACCGGCGGCTTCCACCCGCCGTGGTCGCGGCGAGGGCGTTGGTGGGTCACGCCGGTCGCCCCCACGTTCAGGAACTGGTCGGCGATCATCGGCTTCTCGATCGTCGTCCTCCTCTCGACGATCAGCCTCGTGCTCGCCGTGCGCGTCTTTCGCCAGCGCCGTCGGGCACGCCGCCGCCAGCGCACACCACCGCAGGGGCTCGTCTGGTACCTCACCTCGTTCATCGGTGGCCTCGGCGCACTCGCCGTGAGCACGACGACCGGTCTGTGCTCCGGACCGATCACCGTCGTCATCGGCGCGGGGCTGGTCGCCTTGCTGACGTGCCAGTGGATGCGCAAGACCGCAGCCCTGATCTACGTGCCCGTCGGCACGATGGCGATGTACGCGCTCACTGGGCTGGCGTTCTGGCCATACAGCTCGGTGAAGCACCGGCCGTGGTTCTCCTACAGCGGGTGGATGTCGGTGATCGCCCTCTACCTCGCCCAGGTCTTGATCTCGGTGCTGTGCACGTTCACTTCGGTGCTCTACAAGGAGTCCGAGCTGCTCGCCCAGGCCGCCCATCCACGGCGACGGCGCTGGCTCCAGGCGCTGCGGACCTCCGCCTGAACGGCGCTCTCACGCCGGCTTGGCCGGTGCGTTCACCGGTGCGGGGACGACGGGCTCGACCACGGGGATGACGACGGTCGACGCGGAGCCGTCGCCGCCGTCGAGACGCACCGTCAACGACTGGACGGCGCTGACGACCTCCTCGTCGAGCTTGACGACGATGACCCCGTCGGAGCCCGGCGCGTCGAGCTCGACCACCTTCTCGTTCAGCGCGACGTGGCGAGCCGACTTGTCACCGCCGACGATCCCGAGGCGCAGCCGCTGGCCGGGCACGCCCCGCGTCAGCTCGGTCGGTGACCACGTCTGGATCGTCGGACGGGCCAGCGCGTGCTCACCGGCCAGCTCCTCTTTCGTCGAGAAGAAGTTGCCGGCGAGGTCGCTCAACTTCCTCAGCACCCTGTCGGTGAACAGGCCGACGATCAAGGTGACGGAGAGCACCGTGTACGGCGTCGGCCCGCCGCTCGTCGTAGCCGCGGAGCCGAGGAGGAACAGGCCGCTGCGCAACAACACGTAGACCGACAATCCCAGTCCGGCGCCGACGACGCAGCGCACCCAGTACCAGTTGGCATCCTGCGGTCGGAACTTCCCGGCGCTGCGCCGGCTGGCATACAGGCCCATCGTGTAGACGAGTCCGCCGAGGACGCCGCCAAGGACCGAGAGCACCAGGAACGCCTGGTCCGCGTCGAGGAGCCAGTGGAGGCCGAAGCCGACGCGCACGACGGTCGGCGAGGTCGCCGTGTCGAGCAACCGCGGCCAGAGCATCACGATGGCGTAGACCACCCACCCGCTGATGAACGGGCCGAGGAACCCGAACAGGAACGCCCATGTGCGCTGCCACCGTCGACCGGCCGTGTCCTGGCGCGCCATCGTTGCCCCCTGATCACTCGACCAGGCGATCGAGTCCGGCCTGGATTGTCGCGCCGTCCGTCAAGGGACGTGCGCGTTCGGCCCGCTGACCCCGACGGCCCATCCCGGCCGACGGGACCGGCACGCCGGTCGGTCAGGGTACGGTCCGGGTCGTGACCGAGACGACCCCCGCCCTGCCGGCTGCGACGGTGATCGTCGGTCGCGACGGGCCCGGCGGGCTCGAGGTGTTGTTCCTGCGCCGCAGCAACGTCGGCGCGTTCGCCGGCATGTGGGTGTTCCCCGGTGGCCGGGTCGACGACGGCGACGGTGCCGACGGCGACACCGAGGAAGAGCGGGCCCGGTGGGCGGCGGTGCGCGAGGCGACCGAGGAGGTGCAGCTCACGCTCGACCCCGCCGCGCTCGCCCCGTTCGCCCACTGGACGCCGCCGCTCGACAGCCGGCGCAAGCGGTTCGCCACGTGGTTCTTCGTGGCACCGTGGGCCGGCGACGCGGTCACGGTCGACGGGCACGAGATCGTCGACCATCGCTGGGTGCGGCCGGCCGACGCGCTCGCCGAGGCCCTGCCGATGGCCCCACCGACGTTCGTCACCTTGCACCAGCTCGCCGCGTTCGCATCATGGGCCGAGCTCGCCGACGGGCTCGCCATCTGGCCGGTCGAGCGCTTCCTGACCCGCAACGGCCGCCAGGCCGACGGCACGAACGTGCTCATGTGGGCTGGGGATGCCGGCTACGAATCAGGCGACGCCGACGCCAAGGGTGCCCGCCACCGGGTGCTCTGGGCCGGCGAGCAACCGCTCTCCTACCAACGCCACGGCTGACACAGCGCACGCCCTCGAGGCAGGCGGCGGCCAGGGACCCGGACGGACCCCTCAGCCGTCACCACGCGCCCAATCCCGATAGCCTGCGCGGCGATGCTCGACCACGTATTCACCGACGCCATCAGCGCGCTCCGAGATGCGTTCGAGACGGGAGCGCTGCTCGAACGGCAGGCCTTCGACGAGCACTTTCAGAGTGACATCCTGCTCGGCGACCTCACCTGGGAGACGAGCTACGGGCTGCCAGGCGAAGGCACGCCGCCCCGGGCCGTCGCCCACGTGACGCTCGACTGGCCGACGTGGAGCCAGACCGCCTACCGCCGCTGGTACGTCGACGAGGTGTTCGAGGACCCGCCCGTCATCGAGCTGGAGATCGTGTACCGCGTGCAGCGGCTCGTCGGCCTGCCCGACCCGTCCCCGTTCCTCGCCGTGCTGCCGGCCACCAGCCCGCCGATCGGGAGCGACCCGATGGACCGCGCCGCGCCGACGGTCGAGATCCAGTACGCCGACGTACCGGGCGACCAGATCTCCTACGCCATCGAGATCACCTACGAGGGCGCCTACGAGCTGTCGGAAGAGACGCTCGCGAACGGTTCCAGCACCCAGCTCGACGACCACTTCGGTGCGCTAGGCGCGTGGATCAGCTCGATGCTCGTGCGCCTCGGCGACCTGAAGCTCGACTACCTGCCCGCCGAAGAAGTCGGCGGGTAAACGGCGCGGGCGGCACAGTCGACGGCTGACGTCGACTAGCGCGCGTTCGAACAGGCGACACGTCAGATCGTCGCGCCGCGGGCCTTCAGTTCGGTGACGACGCGCTCGTTGACCTTGCCGGCGAGGTACTTGATGCCGGTGGGGTTGAGGTGGAACCCGTCGTTCTGGCGCACGGCTCGATAGTCGCCGTCGACGAAGATGTAGTCGGCGTACTGGTCGGCGGGGCTGCGGAACAGCTCCCACGTGTCCACGTAGTCGACACCAGCGTGCTTGGCCGTCTGGTCGATCATCACCTGGCGGATGACGCCGAGCGCGGCGTTCTGCGTTGGGTCGCGCGCCATCGGCGCACCGACCCAGATGAGCTTGCGCCCGTCCTTGGCGAGCAGGTCCATCACGGCCGCCACGCGCTTGGCGTACTCGTCGGACCAGCCGGGGTCGGTGGGGTGCTGGATCGCCTTGCCCCCCGGCAGGATCAGACCCTGGCTGTCGTTGCCACCGAACTCCACGATGACGATGTCCGGGTGCAGGCTGGCGACGTCGTCGCCGAGCTGGGTCGGCCAGTTGAACGTGTCGGGCCGGGCGAGGCCGGTGCCGATCTTCACCCGACTCTGGGCGACGGCCACCTTCGTGCCGGCCACCAGGGGCACCAGCTCCAGCGCCAGATCGCGGGCCAACGAATCGCCAGCGACGTAGACCTGGGCGGGTTCGGCCCCGGTCGGAACATGCGGCCCGGGGGCGACGTCGGCGACGCTCGTGACGGGGTCGACGGTCGCCGGGTCCGTCGCGACGGAAGGGTCGGTGGCGGCCGGAGCGTCACCCGCCGCAGCCGAGGTCGGCGTCGTCGGCGCGGCACTGGCCGGCGTCGCGCCGCGGGCAGGATCGGCGGCGGCGCGGTCGCCGGCGTCGCCGCGGTACTTGTTGAGGGCGTCCGCGGGACGGTCGATGCCGAGCGCGTGGGTGACCTTTTGCAACGTCCTGGTCACCGACATCGTCGAGCTGCGCAGCGGCGAACCGACCGGCAACCGGCGGGCCCGCGCCGCGAGCCCGTCGGCGTTGAGCAGCGTGGCCAGCAGCAAGGTGACCGCGCCGACCACCACGATGTCGAACGCCGTGAGTGCTCGCGATCCCGGCCCGTCGCCCGTGCCCGTGGCCGGAGCCGGAGCCGCGTCCGCGCTGGGACGCGGCCGCCGTGACGCGGCGCGCACCGCGTCGGGCCGGGGATCGGGCTGCGGGGTCATGGCCGATGGCTCAGAACTGGAAGTAGATGAACGGTGCGACGCCGATCGGCCCGAGGTGCTCGATCAGGAAGAAGCAGACGGCCAGGGTACCCCCCTGCAGGCCGAGCGGCAGGCGCGAGAAGCGCGCCTGCACGGCCTCGACCGTCCATTCCGGCACGAACTGGCTGAGCAGCATCGCCGCGATCACGAGCGCCACCGACATCGTGACGAGCGGGCCGGCCCCGTGCGACCACGCCGTAGCGATCTGGCCGATGACGTCCGTGGCCTTCGTGAAGTCCTGCGCCCGGAAGAAGATCCACGCGAAGCACACGACGTGGAACGTGATCAACCAGCGCCCGATCGCGCCGAAGGTGCCGCTCGCCGCTGGCGCATAGCCGCGCGCCACGCGCCGGTCGTGGAGCACACGCTCGACCGACAGGGCGAGGCCGTGGATGGCGCCCCACACGACGAACTTCCAGTTCGCCCCGTGCCACAGGCCGCCGATGAGCATCACGAGCATCAGGTTGAGGTACGACGCGATCGTCGGCGTGAGCACACGACGAAGGCCCGGCAGGTTGCTACCCCGGTTGCCGCCGAGCGAGATGTACAAATAGTCGCGCAGCCAGCGCGACAGGCTCATGTGCCACCGCCGCCAGAACTCCTGCATTGACGTCGCCGTGTACGGAGCGTCGAAGTTCACCGGGAAGCGGATGCCGAGCAGCAGGGCGAGACCGATGGCGATGTCGGTGTAGCCCGAGAAGTCGGCGTAGATCTGGATCGCGTAGGCGTAGACCGACGTGAGGTTCTCGAGCGCGGTGTGGCCCTTCGGATTGGCGAACACGGGGTCGACGATCCAGGCGGCGAGCTTGTCGGCGACGACCACCTTCTTGAACATGCCGGCGATGATCAGCCGGAAGGCGCGCGAGGCGTCGATGTGGCGCGGGTCGGGTCGCTGACGCAGCTGCGGCAGGAACTCGCGTGCCCGCACGATCGGCCCGGCGACGAGGTGCGGGAAGAAGGAGAGGTACATCGCGAAGTCGAGCAGCGTTGTGGGCCGCAGGTCGTCGCGGTAGGCGTCGATGACGTACGACAGCGCCTGGAAGATGAAGAACGAGATGGCGACCGGCAGGAACACCTGCTTGGCCCACAGGAAGTGCAGGCCGACCGAGTCGCGAAAGAAGTTGTAGTACTTGAAGTAGCCGAGGCAGCCGATGTCGGCGACGACGGCGACGGCGAGCCACGCCTTCTTCGCCATCTGCGTGCGGGCCTCGAAGATGCCGACGACGAGCACCTGGTTGACGACGGTGACGAGCACCAGCAGGCCCGGATACGTCCACTTCGTCCACGTCAGCCAGCCGCCCTTGAAGGCAAAGGCGTAGAAGACGTAGCTGGCGACGACCATCGCCAGCTTCCAGACCTTCGGGCGCGGGCGTAGGAGCCACGACGCCACGAAGACGATCGGGAAGAAGATGCCGAACTGGATGGTCGGGAAGAGCACAGCGTCCCCATGGTACGAACCGCCCCGCCGGCAACGGCGGACCCCGCCCCGTCAGCCCGTCGGACCCGCCCCGAGACCACGTCGGCCCCCGCCCACGGCGACCCGCGGGCCCCGCACGCGCTGCGGTACGGCCCGTCCGGGCGAGTAAGGTCCGGGACCAAACCAGCCGCGCCGAAACCCACGGCGCATCAGGGGAGGAAACCCAAGAATGACGACTACGCGCCGCGCCGCGGCGGTGGGCTTCGGCCTATCGCTCGCCCTCGTTGCCAGTGCCTGTGGCAGCAGTACGAAATCCTCGGCGGGGGCAACCACCGCCGCCGCCAAGCCCGCCGCTGGCGCCACCACCACCGCGGGCGCCGCGGTGACCACCGCCGCCGGGGCCGTGACGACCGCCGCCGCCGCTGCCGGGGCCGTGACGACCACCGCCGCCGGGGCCGGTGCCTCGGCGGGCGCTGGTTGCCTGCCCATCGCCGAGTCGGCGAAGCAGACGCTGAAGGCCGTGAAGAAGATCGCCCTCGTGTTCGACTCGGTCGGTCGCGGCGACGGCTCGTTCAACGACGGCGCCGGGTGCGGCTACGACCTGGCGAAGAAGGACTTCGGGCTCACCGGCGACAACGCCGTCGAGCAGACCCCGAAGGCCGACGGCTCGGACCGTGCCGACAAGCTCTCGCTCGTCTGCAAAGCCGGCGCCAACCCGGTCATCGCCGTCGGCTTCCTGTTCACGGACCCGATGGACCAGGTCGCCACGACGTGCACCACCACGAGCTTCGGCATCATCGACTCGGTCGCCAAGTCGTCGAACGTCGCCGGCCTCGTCTTCGCCCAGAACGAGGGCAGCTTCCTGGTCGGCGTCGCCGCCGGCCTGAAGACCAAGAGCAACAAGGTCGGCTTCGTCGGCGGCATGGAGGGTGACCTCATCCGCGAGTTCCAGGCCGGCTTCCAGGCTGGTGTGAAGGCCGCCAACCCGACGGCCGTCGTGACGGCGAAGTACGCCGGCACCGAGGTCACGGCGTTCTCCGACCCGGCCACGGGCAAGACCATCGGCAAGGCGATGGTCGACGAGGGCATCGACGTCATCTACACCGCCGCCGGCTCCACCGGCAACGGCACGTTCGACGCCGTGAAGGAGGCCAACGACGCCGGCAAGAAGGTGTGGGCCATCGGTGTCGACTCCGACCAGGGCTCCGCCGGCAACAAGGGCGTGAAGGACGAGGTCAAGCCGTTCATCATCACCTCAATGCTCAAGCGGGTCGACGTGGCCGTGTACGACACGATCAAGAAGGTGAACGAGGGCACGTTCAAGGGCGGCGTGGTCCAGTACAACCTCGCCAACGGCGGCATCGACTACGCCACCACCGGCGGCAAGATCGA
>JAYUAM010000278.1:0-11350 GCA_043741295.1 Acidimicrobiia bacterium | reverse complement strand
GACAGCAGTGGATGCCGCCGGGGCAGCCCGGCTCGACGGTGGCGAGCGCGCCAGACACGAGGTCGAGGGCGACGTCGGCAGCGATCGGGAACTGCGGCTCCTGCACACGCGAGAGCGAGGGTTCGTCGACGAACACGACCTGACGGCAACGGGGTAGCGACGCGGTCAGCTCGGCGTGGATGGCGCGCAGGTGGGCACGCACCGCTCGCATGGCGACGGTGTAGGCGGCGCGCACGGGCACGCCGCGACGCACGAGCGCACCACCGAGTGAGACGGGCCCGAGCACCTGCCACTTGACCGAGCCCTCGCGCCCGGCGGCAACCTCGCAGAACGCGCGCAGCCCACGGAACGTCGGATGGGCGAGGTCAGGCGTGACATCGGCAAGCGGGTCGACGCGATCGACGTCGACGACGAGATGCCCGTCCTCGTCGATCGCCAGCCCACGAACGCCGACGGCGATCTGGGCGAGCATCACCTCGGCGGGGTGACGGCGCGGCGTGACCGATGGCGAGGCGAGATTCGGCACCGACGGAAGCGCGGGGCACAACTCGAGCATCAGCGTGGCCGCCTGGCGGGCGTCGGCGTGGGGCATGCTGCCGATTCCCGTCGCGGCACCGGACGGCAGTCCGACCGCGGTCGTGCTCACTGGCGCTGGCCCCGCTGGCATTGTCCCCGCTGGCATCGTTCAGCCGATCTCCACCTGCACACGTTGCGCCCGCACGCACGAAAGGGTCCGCCAGTGTCGTCGACAGCAAGTTCCCTGAGTCCTACGTTGGTCCGCTGGGCCACCGGTAGGCAAATCTGTCGGCGTGCCATCCCGCCGCTTCGCTCTCGACGCGCCCCGCTTCGCCACGTGGATCGCCCGGCTGACCTGGGCCGCTCTGGTCGTGGCCGAAGGCCCGCTGATCGCGGAGGCATTGCGCGACGCCAGCCGTCCCGTGCAACTGGTCGGCACGGTCGGCGCATGGGCGGGCTGGACGCTCGGCCTCGGCCTGCTCCTCGTGCCGAGTCCGACGACGCTCACCGCGTGCCGACTGCTTGCGCCGGGCGCGGCCGCCGTCGCCGTCGCCGCGGCGACGCGAGAGGTCGGAACGGTCGGCGCCGCGGTGGGTGTCGCCGTCGCGCTCGTGGCCTGCTTCGCGCCATTCGTGGCCGAGGTCGGCGAAGCGTTCGTGCAGGCCGGCGCGTACGGGGCCGAGCGACGGTTCCCGCTACGACCACCGGGCCCCCTCGTCTTTTCGCTCCTGCCCGTCGGCTGGCTGGTGGCGGCGGGCGGGCTGGTCGCCGGCCCGCTTCTGCTCGCCGCCCGGCGGTGGGTGCCCGGCGTCGCCCTCACCGCTCTCGGTGCCGTATGGGGGTGGATCTTCGCCCCGCGATGCCATCGCCTCACCCGTCGGTTCGCCGTGTTCGTGCCCGCCGGCTTCGTGCTCCACGACCAGACGGTGTTCGCCGATACGGCGATGTTCCGGTCCTCGATCGTGACGTCCCTGCGGTTGGCGCCCGCCGACAGCGAGGCCGCCAACGCAACGGGCGCCGCGCTCGGCCTCGCCGTAGAACTGAGATTGTCGGAGGCCGCCACGGTGGTCCTCGCCGCGACGCGGGCGAAGCCGACGGGCACCGCGCTCCACGTGCTCAGCCTGCTGTTCACGCCGAGCCGGCCGGGCCGTTTGCTCGCCGCCGCCGCCGAACGCGGCTGGGCAACGTCCTGACGGTTACATCCCGGATACCGGCCGGCCCTTTAGGCGACCTCGTGAGCGATACGCAGCGCTGGACCGTCACGTTCTCCTACGAGCTCGACCGCACGGGCCCTTGCGCACATACCGACCAGTTGGTATAGTAGACCGAAACGCGCGAGGGGGAATGCGATGCCACAGATAACCCCGAACCTCTGGTTCGACACCAACGCCGTGGAGGCCGCCGAGTTCTACGTCTCGGTGTTCCCGAACTCGGCGATCACCAACGTCCTGCACTACGGCGAGGCCGGGCCGCGCGAGGCCGGCATGGTGCTCACCGTCGACTTCACGCTCGACGGCCAGCCGTGCACGGCGATCAACGGCGGGCCCGAGTTCACCTTCACCGAGGCCGTGTCGTTGTTGATCAACTGCGCCGACCAGGCCGAGGTCGACTTCTACTGGGAGCGCCTCGGCGACGGCGGGCAGGAGGTGCAATGCGGTTGGCTCAAGGACCGCTTCGGGCTCTCGTGGCAGGTGTTCCCCACGGCCGAGGCCGGGGCGTTGCTGTCCGACGCCGATCCGGGCCGCTCGCAACGGGCGATGGCGGCGATGCTGAAGATGACGAAGATCGACCTCGCGGCGATGCGCGCCGCCGCCGATCAGACCGACTGATCGGATTCGCTCGCGATGCCGTCGAAGCCGACCCGGGACGCCCGCGCCACGGTGGTGCGGGGAACCGCCCGCGGCCGCCTGCTCGACGCCGCGGTCGCCGTCATCCGGACGAAGGGACTGAACGCCACGAGCGTCGACGACCTGTGTGCGAGCGCCGGCGTCACGAAGGGCGCGCTCTTCCATCACTTCGCGACGAAGGAGGCGCTCGCCGTCGCCGCCGCGGCGCACTGGTCGGAAACGACCGGCGCGCTCTTCGCCACCGCCGACTACCACCGGCCCGACGACCCGGTCGAACGCATCTTCGGCTACCTCGACCTGCGCGCCGCGCTCATCGTCGGCTCTCCGGCGGAGTACTCGTGCCTCGTCGGCACGATGGTGCAGGAGGCGTTCCTCACGAACCCGACCCTGCGTGACGCCTGCGCCGACAGCATCCTCGGTCACGCCGCGACGCTCGAAGCGGACTTCGCCCTCGCGCTGGCGGCGCACGGCGAGCAGGGCGGCCAGCCCGATCCGGCAAGCCTCGCCCGCTACACACAAATCGTCCTGCAGGGGGCGTTCGTCGTCAGCAAGGCTGCGAACGACCCGAGCGTGGTGCTCGACGCGCTCGCCCACCTGCGCCGCTACCTCACCTGTCTGTTCTCGAACCCCACGCCCGACCACGCCCCCAGCCACACCGCGACGGAGACGCACACATGACCACCGAAGAACCCGAACGAAGCGCCATCCGCGCCGACGGTCTGGTGAAGACCTACACCGGCAAGGACGGCGAGGTGGAGGCCGTGCGCGGCGTCGACCTCGACGTGCGACCCGGCGAGGTCTTCGGCTTCCTCGGCCCGAACGGCGCGGGGAAGTCGACCACGGTGCGCATGCTCACCACGTTGATGACGATCACCGCGGGCACGGCGCACGTGGCCGGTGTCGACGTCGCCGCAGACCCCGATGCCGCCCGCCGCAAGATCGGCGTGGCGTTGCAGGAGGCCGGACTCGACCCCCGTCAGACGGGCCGCGAGCTGCTCGTGCTGCAGGCCCGGCTGTTCGGCCTCCCGGCCGCCGCCGCCACGGCGCGCGCCCAGGAGCTGCTCGAGCTCGTGGAGCTCGTCGATGCCGCCGACCGCCGCATCAAGGGCTACTCGGGCGGGATGAAGCGTCGGCTCGATCTCGCGTCGGCACTCGTCAACGAGCCCGAGGTGCTGTTCCTCGACGAGCCGACCACCGGTCTCGACCCGGCCAGCCGGCTCACCGTGTGGGACGAGGTGCGCCGCATCAACACGCGAGGCACCACCGTGTTCCTCACCACGCAGTACCTCGAAGAGGCCGACCAGCTCTGCGACCGGCTGGCGATCATCGATGGCGGCAAGATCGTGCGCGAAGGCACGCCGGCCGAACTGAAGCAGGAGCTGCGCAAGCGGCTGGGTCTCGATGCCGACCCGACGCTCGACGACGTCTTCCTCGACGCCACGGGCCGCACGCGCGAACGGGTTGCCGGCCAGGTCAACGAGGTGAACGGATGAACCGCACGCTGATCCTCGGCCAACGGGCGCTCCGCGAGACCTTGCGCGCCCCCGACTCGCTCATCCCGACGTTGTTCATCCCGCTCTTCTTCCTGGTCGTCAACGTGGGGCAGGCGGCGCGCATCTTCCCGACCAAGGCCACCGCGTTCCTGCACGGGCAGAACTACGCGGCGTTCCAGCTGCCCAGCTCGTTGCTGCTCGCCGCGTCGTTCGGCAGCTCGGCGCTGTTCCTCGTCGAGGAAATCGAAGGTGGGTACTTCGACAAGCTGCGCGCCACGCCCATCTCCCGCATGTCGATCATCATCGGCCGCCTGTGCTCCGAGCTCGTCAAGAGCCTCGTGCTCGCTGCGGTGATGGTGTTCGTGGCGCTGCCGTTCGGGGTGCGGGTGAAGAGCGGGGTACTCGGGTTCATCGTGCTCATCGTGCTCATCGCGCTGTGGGCGATGGTGTTCAGCGGGTTCATGCAACTCGTCGCTCTGAAGACCCGCAGCGCGGCAGCGACGCAGGGCGGCAGCCTCGTGTTCTTCCCGCTGCTGTTCCTCACGCCGAGCTTCGTGCCCCGCTCGCTGCTGGCCCGCCCGATGGAGATCGCCGCCACGCTGAACCCGGTGACCTACATCATGGAAGCGGCCCGATCGCTCATCCTCGAGGGCTTCAACTGGGCCGCCCTCGGTCGCGGCTTCCTCGTCGTCGCCCTCGCGGGCGCCCTCATGCTCGGCCTCAGCGTCCGCATGATCAACAACTACGACTGACGATGCGTCGGGCGGCTCGCATGCCACGGCACGTGGCCGGCGGTCGGTTGCCGTAGTCACACCACGGTCGTACCGTCGGGCCATGGCGACGGTGGTAAAGCGATCCGTGTCCCTGCCGGCCGAGGTCTTCGAGGCACTCGAGTTGGAGGCGGCTGAGGCCGGCAGCACGGTCTCTGCCGCGCTGGCCGACGCCGCAGGTCTGTGGTTGTCGACGAGGCGTGGCCTGCGAGCCGTGCGGGCCTGGGAACGCGAGCACGGCGCGCTCTCGGCGGAGGAACTGGCCGCCGCAGACGAGGTTCTCGACCGCGCCGGTGTCGGCCGTCTCTGATGGCACGCCCGACGACGAAGCAGCCGAACGAGCTTGTGTACGACAGCGGCGCGTCAATCGCCGCCGAACCGGGACGATCGGCGGTTCTGGGCGATACACGCCCGAGCGCTCCAGCGCGGCGTCCGCCCGATCGTGCCCGCCCCGTGCGTCGTGGAGGTGTGGCGCGGCAGTCGCCAGCGCAGCCTCGACCGCGTGCTCGAGCATTGTGAGATCGAGCATTGTGAGATCGAGCACCTCGATGCGGATCGAGCCAAGCTGGCCGGGGCGCTGCGGCGCGGCGTGTCATCCGACGCGGGCCCCGTCGACGCTGTGGTCGTCGAGGTCGCGTTGCGGCGCCGTGGCGCCGTGGTGACCGCTGACCGGTCGGCCATCGCGCGGCTGGCCAGCGCCAGCCGACGGCGCATCGACATCATCGACGTGTGAGCCGATGACCCCGCTCCGCTCGTCGGACCAGATGACCCACGTCCGGGTGACCAACGCCGGCCGACGTGCCATGTCCGCCTCGGCAACCTGCCTGCTGGGCAGCGAGAACCTGTTGTCCTTCGTATCGTGATGCTCATCGCGGTCGCTCGCTCTGACGCCGACGACCTGCGGGCGACCACAACGCTCAGGCCGCACCAGGCGACCACAACGCTCAGGCCGTGGGTCAGCGGGCGAGGCCGCCGGCGAGGACGAGGCGGTCGTCGGCGTCGTACACGACAGCGGTCTGACCGGGCGCGACGCGACGGTGGGGCTCGGCCCACTCGAGTTCGACGACCCCGTCGCCCATCGGCACGACGCGGGCCAGGCACGTGGCGCCGTGGGCGCTCGTCTGCACGCGCACCGGGCCGTCCGTGACCGGGCCGGCGACCGCGGCGAAACCCTCGACCACAGTGCGGTCGTCGAGCAGGTGCTCCGCGGGCCCAACCGTCACGGTGGCCGACGCCACGTCGACGGCCGTAACGTAACGACGGTCGTCGTTGCCACCCGGCCCGACCCCTCGACGCTGCCCGACCGTCACGAGCTCGACGGCGGGCACGTCACCGACGGTCTGCCCGCCCTCGTCGACGACGCGGGCTGCGTGAAGCGGGATGCGCACGCCGAGGAACTCGGCCCGCCCGCGCTTGGTGATGAAGCACACGTCCTGGCTGTCGGGCTTCGTCGCCGTGCGCAGACCGAGCGCGCCCGCACGCGCGCGCACCTGCTCCTTGGTGAGCTGCCCGACCGGGAACAGCGTGCGGGCGAGCGCCGCCTGGCCGAGCATGTGCACGACGTAGCTCTGGTCCTTGGCCGCGTCGGCGCCCCGTGCGACGTGCAACGAACCCGACGGCGCGGCGACGATCCGGGCGTGATGACCGGTGGCGACGGCGTCGAAGCCGAGCAGGTCGGCCCGGTCGAGCAGCCGGTCGAACTTGAGGTGACGGTTGCACTCGATGCACGGGTTCGGCGTCACTCCCGCGGCATGGGCGTTCACGTACGGCTGCACGACGTGGCGGTCGAAGTCGTCGCTGAAGTTGAACACCAGGTGGTCGATGCCGAGCTGCTGGGCGACACGGCGCGCATCGTCGACATCGGACACCGAGCAACAGCCGGTGTCGGAATCGCCGCCCCACAGCCGCATCGTGACGCCGACCACCTCGTGCCCGGCCTCGACCAGCTCGGCGGCGGCGACCGACGAATCGACCCCGCCCGACATGGCGACGAGGACCCGCTTCGCGGTCGCCGGCATCGACGTCACCGGTCCCGGCGCAGGTGGGCGACGGCGGCGGGCACGACCTCGAGGGCGCGGTCGATGTCGGCTTCGCTGGAGGCGAAGCCGAGCGTGAGGCGCAGCGCGCCGGCCGCCAGCTCCTTGGGCACGCCCATCGCCTGCAGCACGTGCGAGGGCTCCATCGCCCCGCTGGCGCACGAGGACGCGGCGGAGGCGTACACGCCCTCTCGTTCGAGCAGGTAGAGCAGGGCCTCGCTCTCCACGCCCTCGACGCACACGTGGGCGGCGCCGGCCACCTTTGCATCCCTCGGCACGGTCTCGTGCAGCCCGGGCACGCGGGCGAGCAATTCGTCGAGGAGCCGGTCGCGCAGGGCCCGCACACGCGTGTCGGCATCGTCGCGCTGGGACGCCGTCGCCACGAGCGCGGCGGCGAGGCCGACGATGCCGGCCACGTTGTGCGTGCCACTGCGGCGGTCACGCTCCTGGCCACCGCCGAACAGCAACGGTTCGAGCTCGACGCCGTCACGCACCACGAGCACGCCGACGCCCTTTGGCCCACCGAACTTGTGGGCCGAGATCGAGACGAGGTGGCAGTGCTTGGCCACGACCGAAAGATCGAGCCACGCCGCGCCCTGCACCGCGTCGGTGTGCACATAGGCGTCGGGGGCGCGCTTCGACACGAGCCGCGTCACGCGCAGCAATGGCTGGATCGTGCCGACCTCGTTGTTCGCCGCCATCACCGAGACGACGCTCACGCGCTCCCCATCGTCGTCGTCGGTGACGAGCGCCGCTTCGAGCCCGACGAGGTCGACCACCCCCGCGGCGTCGACCTCGACGAGTCGTCCGCCCACGTGTTCCACCGGGTGGAGCACGGCGTGGTGCTCGACGGTCGTGCCCACCGCTCGCCCGCCGCGGCGACGGACCGCGCCGAGCACGGCGTGGTTGTCGGCCTCGGTACCGCCAGAGGTGAACACGACCTCGCCCGGTGCGCACCCGAGCACGTCGGCCACGGACTCGCGTGCGTCGTCGACCGCCTTGCGGGCGGCACGGGCCAGTGCGTGGCCGCCCGACGGGTTGGCGTACGGACCGTCACCGTCGACGAACGGGGCCATCGCCGCGCGCGCCTCGGGCCGCAGCGGCGTGGTCGCCGCATGGTCGAGGTACGTGGGCGTCGGAGCCATACGCACAGGCTACCGGCGGGCGGCGGCGGCCTCCCGCTCGTTGCTGCGCCGCGCCCCGCACGCCGCACGCCGGCATCGCGCCGACCGCGGCCCGACCGAGCGGCAGACCCGCCACCGACGAAGCACACTGTCGAGCGTGAGCGACCGACTCGACAGCCTGATCGACGCGGCAACGAACGCGCTCGCCGCGACCTGGCTCGACGAGATCGAAGCGGACCCGGATGCCGGCGCGCCCGATCGCTACGGCACCTCGTTCGCCGACGTGTACGACGACTGGTACCCGGACAGCGACGTCATTGAGCCGACCGTCGACTTCCTGGTCGCGCGGTCGCGGATCGACAGCGACCACGACGACGACCACGAGCGGAACGTGCTCGAACTCGGCGCCGGCACCGGCCGTCTGGCGATCCCGCTCGCGGCACGGCTGGGACCGGGAGCGGTGATCGCCCTGGACGCGTCACCGGCGATGCTCGATCTGCTGCGCGGCAAACCGGGGGGTGAGGCCGTGACGTGCGTGCTCGGCGACATGGCCGGCCCGCTTCCGACCGGGCCGTTCGCGTTGGTCGTGGTCGCCACGAACACGATCTTCAACCTGGCCGCACCGGGCGAGCAGGAACGTTGCGTGGCCAACGTGGCCCGCCGGCTCCGGCCGGGCGGACGGTTCGTGATCGAAGCGTTCGTGCCCGACGATGCCGCCCCGGACGGCGACCGGGTGACCAGTCGAACGGTTTCGCCAGGCCACGTCGTGCTCACTGCGAGCCGGACCGACCTCGCAGCGCAGTTGGTGGTCGGATGTCACGTCGAGGTCGTGGACGATCAGGTGCTGCGGCGCCGGCCGTGGAAGATCCGGTGGAAGACGCCGGCCCAGATCGATGCGCTCTGCGCCGTCGCCGGCCTGCAACGCGAGGAGCGGGTCAGCAATTGGTCACGAGATCGTTTCGATGCCGACAGCACGGCGCATGTCTCGGTATATCGCCGTGCGACGACATAGGCTGTGAGAGTCATGAGCCAGTTGCGTCTCAATCCGCTGAACGGTCGTTGGGTCACCGTCGTGGCCGAACGGGCCCAGCGCCCGAGCGACTTCGCTCCCCGCCAGGCGCAGGTCGAGGCCGACCCCAACCTGCCATGCCCGTTCTGCCCCGGGTACGAGGAGGAGACGCCCCCGGCGCTCGAGAGCTACGACCGCAACGGCAAATGGGTCGTGCGGGTGGTTCCCAACCGCTACCCGGCGTTCTTCGGCGAGGACTCCATGGCGGTGCGCAACCTCGGCCCCGTGCACGTGCAGGCGGCGGCCAGCGGCATCCACGAAGTGCTCGTGATCTCACCAGAGCACGACGAGAGCTGGGCCGATCTCACCGACGAGGACACCGAGCTCGTCATGTGCGCCGTGAAGGCCCGCTTCGTCGAGCACGCGAGCATGCCGCACGTCCGGTACACGCAGGCGATCGTCAACCAGGGCCGCGAAGCCGGCGCGTCGCTCTCGCACCCGCACGGCCAATTGCTCGGCATGCCGTTCGTGCCCGGCGAGATCCTCGACGAAGAGCGCGCCTTCGCCCGCTTCGACGGCGGCTGCATCCTGTGCACCACGGCCGAGGCCGAACTGGCTGACGGCAGCCGAATCGTGCACGCCGACGATTCGGTCGTCGTGGTGTGCCCGTTCTGGAGCGGCTCGCCCTACGAGCTGCTGGTCATCCCCCTGAACCACGCTGGCCACCTCCAGGACACGAGTGACAACGAGCTCACGGCGGTCGGGCTCGGAGTGCGCAACGCGCTCTCGAACCTGCGCGACCTGCTCGGCGACGTGGCCTACAACCTCGTGTTCCACACCGCGCCGCACCGCCACGACGGTCCGTTCCACTGGCACGCCCACGTGTGGCCGAAGCTCTCCACCACCGCCGGCTTCGAGATGGGCACCGGCGTGATGATCAACATCACGCCACCCGAGCTCGCCGCCCAGGAACTGCGCCGCGTGCAGATCGCCGGCGCCACCAACGGCGGCTGACGGACGTTCATCCGTCGCACCAGTCACCTCTGCGTATCGAAACCCGGACGGAAGCATGAGCAGCATCTACGTCTCGATCGTGATCGATGCCCCGATCGAGTCGGTGTGGGCCACGGTCGAACCGGTGGAACGCCACGTCGACTGGATGGCCGATGCCGTGGCGATCACCTTCGAAGGCGAGCAGCGACGCGGCGTCGGCACGCGCTTCGTGTGCGAGACGCGCATCGGTCCGATCAAGCTGATGGACCGCATGGCGATCACGTCGTGGCGCGAGGGCCGCGAGATGGGCGTGCGCCACGAAGGGCTCGTCACCGGAACCGGCGCGTTCACGCTCGTGCCTGCAGCGAACGGAGGCACGCTGTTCGCCTGGGCCGAGGACCTCACGTTCCCCTGGTGGCTCGGTAGCCGACTGGGCGGGCTGGTCGGCGGTCAGCTCGTGCTACGGGCGGTGTGGAAGCGCAACCTGCGCACGCTCAAACGACTGGTCGAGTCGCGGGCGACAGCTTCGCCGACGTAGCGGCAGCGAGCAGGTCGGGCCCGACCGGGCCGGCCGCCAACCGCTCGACGAGCAGTTCCTGGAGCCGCTCGAGCGGCAACGTGCGCTGCTCGCGCGCAGCGGTCGCCAGGATCTCCACGAGGCTTGGAGCGCAGGCGTCGAGCACGCTCGAGTCGGCGGCCGCCGCTTCGAGAAGCCCGCTCCACCAGCCTCCGTCGAGCGCCTGTTGCACCCGATCGGGATGGGCGGTCTCGCCGGGGAGGGCAGCGAGGACGTCGATCGCCCGCCAGGCCTCGGACTGCGGCTGCAGTTCGGCGAAGGGGCGGCCGGCGACGAACTCGGCGCGGGCCTGCACGTCGGCGTCGACGTCGGACGACCTGCCGTCCCCGATCCATCCGGCGAGCACGGCCCGACCGTCAGCGAGCACGCGGACGGCGCCGTCGTGCACCCGCCCGGTGCGACGGTCGCGCACGGCGAGGCGGCCGGCGAAGAGCGAGCTTCCGGCCCGCGCCGTGCGCTCCGGGGACTCGACCACCTCCCACGCGGGAGCGATCACCGACAGCCTCGCCGGTTCGACGACCAGCAACGCGGCCCGCTCGACGATCGCCGCCGCGTCGAGTCGCACCGAGTCGACGTAGGTCGCCCACACGTCGGCCCCGTCGCCCTCGCCCCGCGTGTTCGAGCGGGTCGCCGCCAACGTAGCGAGCACCGCGGCGCGCGGGGCCTCGGCGCCGATTTCGTCGAGCAGGTCCATGCAGCGCGCCGCATGGCGCATCACCTGCACGGTCTCGAGTCCGGCGAGGTCCCAGAAGAACCAGCCGCAGCTCGTGTACATCGCCAGCGATTCGCGCTGGATCTCGAGCAACGTCAGCGCCTCGACCGGGTCGGCGTCGGGGCGGGCGTGCTCGGCGAGGAAGTCGTCGCGTGACGGTGGGTCGAGCAGGACGCGAACGTAGGCGTCGCGGGCCGCCCACGGGTCGTGGAAGACCGCGCCACCGCGGCCCTCGAACACGCGGGCGGCGGCATCGCGCAACAGATCGAGCGC
>JAYUAM010000277.1:0-2012 GCA_043741295.1 Acidimicrobiia bacterium | reverse complement strand
GAGCGGCGAAGCGCCTGGGCCGCATGCAGCTGATCCCCCAGGAGCAGCCCGAGAAGCTCGCCAGCGATGTCGTGCGGGCGGTGCAGCGCGATCGACGGCACCTGCGGTACCCGAAGCGGCTGTACTCGGCGTTCCTCCTCGAGAGCGCCCCGCGCCGGCTCACCGAGGCCCTGCTGGTGGGACAGAAGCCTTCCCGGTAACCTCTCGGCCCATGGGTAAGGGAGCAAAGTCGATGCGTCGCGACAAGCACGACCGCATCAAGGCACACAAGGAACGTGGGAAGCGTGCCGCCGTGGCGCGGGGCGAGGCGCGCAAGGCGACGACGACGACGAGCTGACCGCTCAGTAGCAACCGAGCAGCACGAGGAGTCCCGAGGCGCACGTGGCGCCCGACCAGATGGCGCCCACGGCCGACGCCGGAGTGCCGGTGGCCCCGCTCAGGTTGACCCCGGCGAGATTCGTGCCCGTGAACCGGGTGCCTTTCACCGACGCCCCGCGCAGGTCGGAGTTCGAGAGATCGGCGTGGTCGAACACGGCCCGGTCAAGGTGGGCACCCGACAGGTTGCTGTGGTCCACGGTCGCGTTCGTGAGGATCGTGTCGTACAGGTCGACACCACCGAGCACGAGGTGGTCGGCGGACGCGCCCGTGAGGTCGGCGGCGTTCATGTTGCCCCGCGACAGGAACATGCCCGAGAGACGGGCGCCGCGCAGGTTGGCGCCAGCGAAGCCGACCTGGTCGGCCCACACACCGTCGAGCAGGGCGCCGCTCAGGTCGGCGTACTGGAAGCCGGTTCCGGAGAGATGCGCCCCGCGCAGGTCGGCGTTGGCGAGTCGAGCGCCGTTGAACGAGGCCCGGTCGATGGTGGCGTTGCGGAGATCGGCTCCGGTCAGGTCGGCAGCCGTGAGGTCGGCGCCCGTCAGCGTCAGTCCCCTGGCATCGCACCCCGCCAGGTCGGCGGCGGGCAGTTTCGTCTGCCCGGCCTGAAGCAGCTCGCACGGTGTCGGTGGCCCGGTGGCCGTCATGGCCGGCGGCGGTGGCGGTGCCGGCACGGTTGTGGCGACGACGATCGCCGGGCCGGGGTCGACGGTGGTCGACGGCGCGACGTTGGCGACGGCGGTGGTCGGCACGGTCGACGTCGGTGGCGGCTCGACGGTGTCGGGCGGTGTCGGGGCGACGGTTGTCGTCGTCGGGGGCGCGGTCGCTGCAGGTGTCGCGACGAGCGTGGTCGCGGTGCTGGTGAACGTCCGGGCGGGCCGGTCATCGGCGGCCGGCACGGTCGAACGGGTCGAAGGGGTCGAAGGGGTCGAGACGTTCGGGGCCGGTGCGGAAACGGACGTCGTCACGGCAGCCGATGTCGGCACCGATGCCGCCGATGCGGGGGCGATGGCGAAGCCGAGCGCGGCCCCGGTCATGCCGGTCGTGAGGGCGAGCGTCGAGGTGACCGCCGGGCGCAGGTAGGAGAGCTGCGCAAGCCACGCCAGCGGGAGGATGCGGCGGCGGTGCGAACCGATCGAGACGGCCAGGAACGCCCGCACGATCGCCGGGTCGAACTGGCTGCCGGCGCATCGGGTCAGCTCCTGGCGGGCCGTCTCGTGCGACTGAGGCTTCTTGTAGGACCGTGCGGTCGTCATCACGTCGAAGCTGTCGGCCACCGCGACGATGCGGCCGGCGAGGGTGATCTGTGATCCGTCGAGGCGGTTCGGGTAGCCCTTACCGTCGAAGCGTTCGTGGTGCTGCGTGGCGGCCAGTCGCCAGTCACCTAGCCAGCCGGCGAGCGGTTCCAGGAGCCGCTCGGCGGCGGCGGGATGGCGGCGGATCGTGGCGAACTCGTCGTCGGTGAGCGGTTCGACCTTGTTGAGGAGATCGGCGGGAACCGCCATCTTGCCGACGTCGTGGAGCAGCGCCGCCCACTGGAGCTTGTTGCGCGAGTCAGCGTCGAGTCCGAGCTCCTCGCCGATCACCGTCGAGTAGGCGCGCACCCGCTCGGAATGGCCGCGGGTCATGCGGTCGTG
>JAYUAM010000276.1:0-2019 GCA_043741295.1 Acidimicrobiia bacterium | reverse complement strand
TCCGTGCCGCGCTGCGCGCCCTCGGCGCCACCGGCGTGGCCTGAGCGGCCCGCTACCGCGCCGCGATGAACGCCGTGAGGAGGCGCTGGTGCAGCGCGGCTCCCGCGGCGATCAACCCGGCCGGGCGGTCGTCCGGGAGGCGGTTGAACCGGGGACGTTGCCCGTCGAGGTGGGTCACGATGCCGCCCGCGGCGTGCACCAGGGCGACGCCGGCGCACGATCCCCACTCGCCGCGCGCCTTTTCCGAGATCGTCCCGTCGTCCAGCCCGGCCGCCACCCTCGCCAGCTTGTAGGCCATGCTCGCGACCGGCGTCACCGCGATGTGTGGTGCCACCCGGTCGAGCCCGCGCGCCCACTCCTTTCGGGAGGCGGTGATGCGCGCCGGCCCGACGGACGACGTGTCCGTCGTGGCCGCCCTCGCGCCGTTGAGCGTCACCCCGACGTCGAGCGCACCCCGCACCAGTTCCTCGGTCGCCGGGTTGTACACCACCCCGAGCACTGCAGTTCCGTCCACCGCGAGGCCTATCGACACCGCGTGCTCGCAGCCACCACGGGCGTAGTCGCTGGTCGCGTCGATCGGGTCGACGATCCACACTCGCCGGAGGGCGAGACGGCCGCCGTCGTCGGCCGTCTCCTCGCTGTAGAGGCCGTCGTGCGGGAACGCTTCGCGGATGGCGTCGCGGATGAGGGCGTCGGCCTCCAGGTCGGCGGACGTCACGATCTCGCCGCCCAACTTCTCACCGACCGCCAGCGTCCCGGCAAGGTGCCGCCTGACCACGACGCCGGCGGCGAGCGCCGCCGCCTCGGCCACTGCGAACTCGCGGGCGAGCGAGCCGGACGATCCACTCCCGCGGACGGTCATCGCCATCCCGCTCGGGGTGTGCCGGTCCGCCCGGCGAACACCTCGCCTGGGAGCAGGGGTGGTCGCGGGGCGATCATCCGCGATGAGGATCGTCGGCTGATGACGGCCAGGCGGTCGATCTGCTCGGCGGTCATGTCGCTCGTCACCTGGGCAACTGTGCGGAACACGACGCGCGGAAACCAGATGGACGATGGTGCTAGCCCGACCTGCCCGGCCGGGGGTGTATTTCCCGGCTGCCTCGCACGCACGGATGCGCCGGCCTCAGCCGGACGGGTCGATCAGCTGTTCGCCCTTGTTGCGCACATTGTTCACCTCGGTGGAGACCCGGTGCATCGTGAGCAGGTCGTCGGGAGCCGGCACGAGGAGACCGGTGAGCGACTCGATGTCGTTGTTCGACGGGTCGAGCCACTCGTGCCAACGCGAGGCGGGCAGGATCACCGGCATCCGGTCGTGCACCGGCGCCATCGTCCCGTTCGCCGTCGTCGTGATGATCGTGGCCGAGTGGAGCGACAGTCCTTCCGGATTCGCTACGGGATCGCGGTCGGTCCACACCGACCACAGGCCGGCGAAGGCCAGCGGCTCGCCGTCGAGGCGGTGGATGAACATCGGCTGCTTCGCAGGCTTACCGGACTTGGTGAGCTTCGGGGGCTCCGCCGACAGCGCGAGCTCGCCGGCCTCGACCGGCACGGTCATTCCCGTCTGCGCCGCCTGCCACTCATAGAAGCCGTCGGCCGGAATGATGCAGCGGTACTTGCGCAGGATCGACTTGAAGGCCGGCTTCTCGGCCACCGTCTCGGCCCGGGCGTTGATCATCTTCTGGCCGATCTTGCGTTCCTTGGCCCAGTGCGGCACGAGGCCCCAGTGGAACACCTGCAGCTGCGGTCCGCTCGGCGTCTCGACGACGGCGTAGATCTCGTTCGTCGGCGCCACGTTGTAGTTCTCGGGTAGCGGCTCGGCTGCCAGCTCGGCACCGAAGTACGCGGCGATCTGGTCGGGGGGCGTGGCTGAGACGAAGCGACCGCACATCGGGCCCGACGCTATCGGGGCACGCGCCTGATCGGGTCCGCTCACCGACGCGCATCGACGTTCTGCGAGACTCGGCCGATGGCACGTGTCGCGTTCGTCGGGCTGGGCGTGATGGGTGGGCCGATGGCCGG
>JAYUAM010000275.1:0-2027 GCA_043741295.1 Acidimicrobiia bacterium | reverse complement strand
GGTTCACCGGTCGCTCGACCGTGCTCAAGTTCTCGGGCAACTACCACGGCCACAGCGACGCGCTGCTCGCCGAAGCGGGCAGCGCCCTCGCCGTGCTCGGTATGCCCGGCTCGGCTGGCGTCACCGAGCGCATGGTGTCCGAAACGCTCGTCGCCCCGTTCAACGTCGTGCCCACGCTCACCGACGAGGTGGCCGGCGTGGTCATCGAGCCGGTGGCGGCGAACATGGGTCTCGTCGGTCCGGCGCCCGGCTTCCTCAAAGGTCTGCGCGCCGAGTGCGACCGTGTCGGCGCGCTGCTGATCTTCGACGAAGTGATCACCGGGTTCCGCCTCGGCCCCGGTGGCGCCCAGGCCCGCTACGGCGTGAGGCCCGACATCACCTGCTTCGGCAAGGTGATCGGCGGCGGTCTGCCCATCGGCGCCTTCGGTGGCCGGCGCGAGATCATGGAGCAGCTCGCCCCGCTCGGCCCTGTGTTCCAGGCCGGCACCCTGTCGGGCAACCCGCTCGCCACGGCCGCCGGTCTCGCCGCCCTTTCGCTGCTCGACGATGCGGCGTACGAGGCGCTCGAACGCTCCGCCACCCGGCTCGCCGAGGGTCTACAGCGCGTGTTCGACGCCGCCGACCTGCCCGTGATCGTCCCCCGCATCGGCACCCTCGTCGGCATCCACTGCTCGCTCACCCCGGCCGTCGACTACGCCACGGCGAAGACCACCGATACCGACCTGTACAAGCGGTTCTTCCACGAGCTGCTGCGCCGCGGCGTCGCCCTCGCCCCGGGCGCCTACGAGGTGCTCTTCCCCGGTCTTGCCCACGATGACGCCGTGATCGACGAGATCGTCAGCCGCGCCGCCGACGCCGTCGCCGCCCTCTGACGCCGCGCGTGGTTGTGGCGTTCCCGCTGCACGTTGTACGTGCACGGCCAACGCCAGAATCCGGATCCGCGGCGCGTCAGGCGTCGGGGGCGAGGCGCACGAGCGCGGCAGCCATCTTGTAGGCCACTTCGGCGGGGCCGAGCTCGTCGGGGCGCAGCAGGTTGGCCATGATCCGCAGCACCCATTCCATCAGCGTGCGGCTCTGCATGCCCGCCCGGGTCAGCTCGCGCATCAGCGCCGGTTTGCCGATGACCTTGGCGAACAGGCGGGCGACCTTGAAGTACTGGCCGTAGGTGGCCTGCAGGCGCTTCTCGTACTGCTGCAGGGCGAGCGGGTCGTTGCCGGCGAGGGCCTCGTGCAGGATCTCGGCGGCCAGGCGGCCGGTCTCGTAGGCGTAGTCGATGCCTTCGCCGTTGAACGGGTTCACCGTGCCGGCGGCGTCACCGACCACCAGGTACGTGGGGCCGGCCTTCGGGCCGACGGAACCGCCCATCGGCAGGCGACCGGCGGTCGGCTTGCCACACAGACCTTCGGGGGAGAGCTCCCAGTAGTCGGGCGCGGTGGCGGCGTACTCGTGCAACAGGTGCGTGGTGTTCACGCTCTTGAAGTCGCGAAACGTCGACAGCAGGCCGACGCCGACGTTCACCGTGCCGTCGCCGACGGGGAAGATCCAGCCGTACCCCGGCATCGGGTTGCCGTTGCGGTCCTTCACGTCGAGCGCCGACTCGATCCACGGTTCGGCGTGCAACGGGCTCGTCCAGTACCCGCGGATCGCCGTGCCGTAGGGCCACTCCTTCGTGCGGCTCGTGCCGAGGGCCCGACCGAAGCGGCTGTTCGCCCCGTCGGCCACGACGACGTAGCGCGCCCTCACCGTGCTGACGTCCTTGCTGTCCTTTCGCTGTACCAATGCCCCGCGCACGAAGCCGCGCTCGACGACGGGCTCCAGGGCCTCTGCGCCCTGCCACAGCGTGGCGCCGGCGGCCACGGCGTGCTCGGCCACCATCTGGTCGAGGTCGCGCCGGCGCACGATGTAGCCGTGGCTCGGGTACACCGGGTGGCTCGGCCAGGTGAGCTCGAGCGTCTTGCCGTGGGCGGTGGCCCGCAGGCCCTGGTAGCGGTGGTACTTCGTCAGCCCGTCGGCCAGGCCCATGTCGG
>JAYUAM010000274.1:0-4945 GCA_043741295.1 Acidimicrobiia bacterium | reverse complement strand
TCTCCTTCGAGGCCATCCAGATGTAGCGGGGCGACAGCATCTGGGTGTTGGCGATGCGACCGGCGCTCGTGAGGTGCCAGCGGATGACGCCGTCGGCGGTCGCCCACCCGACGCACGAACCCGTCGTCTCCTGGTTCCCGATCGTCCACCACGGGGCCCGCAGGTCGACCCCGTCGGGCAGCGCCCGAGCCGCGCGCATCGCGCCGGCGGCGACCGAATCGCCATACGACCAGTCCTGACCGGTGCCCGACGAGGGCACGACGTTGCACACGAAGTGGGCGACGTCCGCACCCTTGCGAGCCTTACGCGGCCCCCTGGCTGAGCTCCCCTTGACGGCCTTCGCCGCCGACTTCGCCGGCTTGGCCGCCTTCTTCGTCGATTTCTTGGTCGCCTTCTTTGCCTGGGCCATGGTCTCTCCTTCGTCACCGCACGGGAGCTGCCCGGTGCTCGGAATAGTAGATGCCTCGGTGCCCGCCGAGATACAACCGTCGCACGATCGGGCCGCTCGACCACACCGTCCTCGACCACGCAGCGAGCTCGTTGCGTGAGTGAAATGTTCTCTCAAGGTCCTCAACTTTGGGAAGAACCCTCCGACCTTGCCACCATGCGCGAGGAACGTGATGACCGCGGGTTCACCCTGATCGAGCTGATGGTGGTGATGGCAACGATCGGCATCCTGGTGGCGATCGTCATCCCCCGGTTCACCCGGGTCCAGAACCTGACCTACGACCGCACCGCCCAGGAGTCACTGGTGACCGCCGGCGGCGTCGAGGTCGGCTTCTACACGCTGCAGGGCAAGTACCTGGACGTTCTCGTCGACCTGCAGAACCCGAAGACCGGCGAGCCGTCCATCAACTGGAAGCCCGGCACGACCCCGACGCTCACGGCGGGCACTCCGCGCCAGATCTTCGTCTACCTCGCACCGTCGGGCCCGATCACCGCGTTCGTGTCGACGAAGAGCGTCACGGGCACCTGCTACTACCTTCAGGTCCCCATCGTCGCGCCGCCGAGCTACGCCACCGACGCGGCCTGTGGCGCCGCGGATACGCGCACCTACGTCGCCTCCTGGTAGTCCGCCAGCTCATTCGGCGTTTCGGCTCCCGCCGACGAGCCGACCGTATAGGTTTTCTCCGTGCTCAAGCTCCTCGTCACGGTCGTGCTGGCCGGCGCCATCTCGCAGGTCGCCACGTTGGCCACCACCGTCTACCTCCACCGGGCCCTGTCGCACCGCGCGCTGACTGTGCGGGCACCCTTGTCCTTCTTCTTCCGGGCCGTCATCTGGCTGAGCACCGGCATCAAGCCGCGCCAGTGGGTGGCGGTGCACCGCAAGCACCACGCCTTCACCGACACCGCCGAGGACCCCCATTCGCCGGCCGTCGTCGGCTGGTTGCGCGTGCAGCTCACCAACGCCGCGCTGTACCGCAAGGCGGCCCGTGACCCGCGCGTCGTCGAGCGCTACGCCAAGGACCTCCCGCCCGACCGCTGGGACCGCGTGCTGTTCGATCGCGCCTTCGTCGGCCTCGGCATCGGCATCGCGCTGCTCATCGTGATTCTCGGCCCGTGGTACGGGCTCGTCGGCGCCGTTCTGCACACCGGCTTCTACCTGTGGATCGGTGGCGCGGTGAACAGCCTCGGCCACCACTTCGGCCGGCGCCCGTACGAGAACTCGGCGACGAACCTCAAGTGGCTGGCCTGGTTCACGGTCGGCGAGGGGCTGCACAACAACCACCACGCCGCCCCGACATCCGCCCGCTTCTCGCTGCACCGCGGCGAGGTCGATCTCGGCTGGATCGCGATCCGCGTGTTCCGTCGCCTCGGTCTCGCGAAGGTCCGCCTCGAGGAGCTGAAGGTCCTCGCCCAGGCCGCGGCCAAGACGAAGCGTCGCCTGCCGGCGTAACGTCACGGCGTGCACATCGTCTCCACGCTGTTCGTCGACACGTTCGAGTTCAACCAGGTTCCCGGTCCGGCGACACGGATCGACCTGAAGGGCATCCACTTCTCGCTCGCCGCGCCATCCCCGGTGCCGGTGACGCTGGAACCGCACCTCATGGCGCTCATCTGGTGCGAGCCGGACGAACCCGGCTCGGGGGTGTTCGAGGTGGTGTTCCGCCGCGGCGCCGGTCCAGAGGACGAGCAGGTCGCCCGCAACGTGAGCCCGTTCACCGTCGAGCCCGGCAAGTTCACCTACCGGCTCGTGCGCGCCGAGCTGGAGTTCACGGACTACGGCCAGGTCGTCGGCCACTGCCGCATCGGCAGCGGTCCCTGGCACCTCGTGCCGCTCACGCTCCTGCCGCCGGTCTGACCGGCGCCGCTCTCCCGCGCTCGACAGATCGCCCGCCTAGGCTGGACGCGCACCATCGAAGAGCAGCCCGGAGGACACGTGGCAACCGTCGAACAGCAGGCCGTCAACCTCGTGCGGGGTTTCGCCATGGATGCGCCGTTCGCGGCGAAGTCCGGCCACCAGGGCACGGCCATGGCCCTGGCGCCCCTGGCCAACGTCCTGTTCCGGCGGGTGATGAAGCACGACCCGGCCGATCCGCACTGGCCCGACCGTGACCGCTTCGTGCTCTCGAACGGGCACGCCTCGATCCTGCTCTACTCGATGCTCTACCTGTCGGGCTACGGGCTCGAACTGACCGACCTGCGCAAGTTCCGCCAGTGGGGTTCGCTGACGCCCGGCCACCCCGAGGTGCACCACACCGTCGGCGTGGAGGTGACCACCGGCCCGCTCGGGCAGGGCATCGCCAACAGCGTCGGCATGGCCATCGCCGAAGCGTCGCTGCGCGCCCGCTTCGGTGCCGACGTGATGGACCATCACACGTTCGTGCTCGCTGGCGATGGCTGCCTGATGGAGGGCGTGTCCCACGAGGCGGCCTCGCTCGCCGGGCACCTCGGTCTCGGCCGGTTGATCCTCGCCTTCGACGACAACCATGTGACCATTGATGGTGTCACCGAGATCACGAACGGCGACGACCACAGCGAACGCTTCCGCGCCTACGGCTGGCACGTGGAGGACCTCGGCGAGATCGCCAACGACATGGACGCCCTCGAGGCGGCGATCCGCCGGGCGATGGCGGTGGAGGACCGGCCGTCGTTCCTGCGGCTCCGCAGCCACATCGGCTATCCCTCCCCGCGCCTCACCGACGACCACGAGGCCCACGGCAACCCCTTCACCGCCGCCGACATCACCGAGACCAAGAAGCTCCTCGGCATCCCCGACGAACCGTTCTACGCGCCGGCCAAGATCGTCGACGGCTACCGCAAGACCGTCGGCACGAAGGGTGCTCGCGAGCGGGCGGCGTGGCAAAAGCGCTACGACCGGTGGAAGGGCGACAAGGCCGCCTGGAACGCGGCCTGGAACGGCCCGGCCACCGGGTGGGCGAAGCCCCTGCCGGTGGCCAAGGCGGGTGAGAAGATCGCCACTCGCTCGGCGTTGCAGAAGGCGATCAACGCCACCGCCTCGTCGCTGCCGGGCCTGCTGTCGGGTTCGGCCGACCTCACCGGCAACAACGGTGTGAAGCTCGACGGCGCCGTCGACTTCCAGCCGGCGACGCGCGAGGGCCGCCAGATCCGCTACGGCGTGCGCGAGCACGGCATGGGTTCGGCGATGAACGGCATGGCGCTGCACGGTGGCATCCTGCCGGTGGGTGGCACGTTCTTCGTGTTCTCCGACTACAACCGGCCGGCCATCCGCCTCGCCGCCCTCAGCCGGGCCCACACCGTGTTCGTCTTCAGTCACGACTCGGTCGGCGTCGGCGAGGACGGCCCCACCCACCAGCCGGTCGAGCAGCTGATGAGCCTGCGTCTCATCCCGGGCCTGCAGGTGATCCGCCCGGCCGACGCCAACGAGACGGCACAGGCGTGGCGCGTCGCCGTCGAGCACGACGGACCGACCGCGCTGATCCTGTCGCGCCAGACGATCCCGGTCACGACCGACGGTTCGGCCGTCGAGCCGGGTGGCGCGGTCGTCGTCGACGTACGCCGGCCCGACGTCGTCCTGGTCGGCACCGGCAGCGAGGTCGCCGTGTGCGTCGCCGCCGCCGAGAAGCTCGCCGCCGAAGGCGTGCGCGCCCGCGTCGTGTCACTGCCGAGCTGGGACCGCTTCGCCTCCCAGCCCGCGGCGTACCGTCGCAAGGTCCTCCCCGCCGGGGTGCCCACCGTGTCCGTCGAGGCCGGCGTCACCATCGGCTGGGAGCGCTACGCCGACGTCGCCGTCGGCATCGACCGCTTCGGCGCCAGCGCGCCCGGCGATCTCGTGCTCGACAAGCTCGGCATCAACCCGGACAACGTCGTGAAGCAGGCGCGGGCGCTGCTGCGCCGCAGCGCGCCCGACCGCTGAACCCTGTACCCCGCTAGACGCCGCCCGCCCCACGGGCCCGACGAAAGGACCGACGATGAGCACCACGAACCGACTCAGCCGCCTCTACACCGAGCACGGTCAGAGCCCCTGGCTCGACAACCTGAAGCGCGGTTACATCACATCGGGCGAGCTCGAGCGGCTGCGCAAGTCGGGCGTGCGCGGTCTCACCTCGAACCCCACGATCTTCCAGAAGGCCATCCAGGGTTCCCCCGACTACGACGAGCAGTTCCGGGCGCTGGCGAAGGCGAACAAGCCGGTCATCGACGACTACTGGGCGATGGTGACGCAGGACATCCGCGGCGCGCTCGACGTGTTCCGACCGGTGTACGACTTGAGCGACGGCAACGACGGTTTCGTGTCGGTGGAGGTCGCCCCCGGACTCGCCCACGACACCGACGGCACGGTGGTCGCCGCCCGCGATCTCTGGCGCACGATCCACCGGCGCAACCTGATGGTGAAGATCCCCGCCACGGCCGAGGGCGTGCCGGCGATCCGCACGATGATCGCCGACGGCGCGAACATCAACGTCACGCTGATCTTCAGCCTCGAACGCTACGCCGAGGTGATGGAGGCCTACATCGCCGG
>JAYUAM010000273.1:0-2030 GCA_043741295.1 Acidimicrobiia bacterium | reverse complement strand
CGTGCTTCGACAGCGCGAGGGTGATGAGCGGGATCGCACAGCCGATGAGCCCGAGGCCGGCGATGGTGGACGTGAGCCACTTCGAGCGCTCCGGCAGGAAGAGGTCGGCGACGAGCACCACGACGATCAAGCCGGCGAGCAGGATCTCCGGGAGCAGCGCGTGGTAGTCGAGCGTCGGCCGCGTCCACGTGTCGGCGACGGCGGCCAGCACGCGAGCGCCGGTGAGGGAAGCGGCGAACACGCCGATCAGCTTCCGAACGCCTTGAGCGCCGTCGAGACGACGGCCGGGTCGATCACTTTGAAGAGCAGGTTCGGGTACACGCCGAGGACGACGATGGCGAGCAGCAACGGCGTCCACGCCAGCCACTCGGTGAGCTCGATGTCGTGGATGTCGTCGCCGTGCCCGTGGCCGTCATCATGCCCGTCGCCGCCGTGCGCGTCGCCGGGCCCGTCGCCGTGCGCGTCGCCGCGGGTGTCGATCTCGAAGGCGTCCGATCCGTGCGCGCCGTGGGCCGAACCGACGCCGGCACCGACGAGCTGGTCGGCACCGTGGGGCGCGTTGGCGAACTCGGCCGTCGGGATGCCGAACGCGGCGCGCTGGAACAGCCAGAGCAGGTAACCGGCGGCGAGCACCGTGCCGACGGCGGCGATCACCATGCACGTACGGAACAGGGCGATGCTCAGCCCCTGCGCCGGCTGGTATGACGACAGGATCGAGGGGAACTCGCCCCAGAACCCGGCCAGGCCGGGCAGACCGAGCGAGGCCATCGCACAGAACCCCATGATCCAGCCGAGCTTTGGCATCTGCACGAGCATGCCGCCGAGCCGCTTGATCTCGAGCGTGTGATAGCGCTCCTTCACGCTGCCGGCGACGAAGAAGAGCATGCCGGTGATGAGGCCGTGAGCCACCATCCCGAACACTGCGGCGTTGAGCCCGAAGCTCGTGAGCGTGGAGATGCCGAGCATCACGAAGCCCATGTGGGCCACGGAGGAGAAAGCGATGAGCCGTTTCATGTCCGTCTGCGCCAGACAGCCGAGGGCGCCGTAGATGATGCCGATCGTCGCGAGCACGGCGATGGCCGGCGCCCACCAGTGCGCCGCCTGCGGCAGGATCGGGATGGCGATGCGCACGAAGCCGTACGTGCCGAGCTTCAGCAGGATCGCCGCCAGGATCACCGAGCCCTGCGTGGGCGCCTGCGTGTGGGCGTCGGGCAGCCAGGTGTGGAACGGGAACATCGGCACCTTCACCGCGAAGCCCAGGAACATGCCGGCGAAGATCCACCGGCCGACGTTCACCGAGAGCTCACTGGAGTGGGCGGTGAGGTACTCGATCGAGAAGCCGTTCGGTACCTGGTAGCCCTTGGTGCGGAAGAACAGCGCGAGGAACGCCAGCAGCATGAACGCCGAGCCGAACAGCGTGAAGAGGAAGAACTTGAGCGAGGCGTACTGCCGGTTCTCGCCACCCCACACGCCGATCATGAAGTACATCGGCAGCAGCACGATCTCGAAGAACACGAAGAACAGGATCAGGTCCTGGGCCACGAACGTGCCGTTCATGCCCACTTCCAGGAGCAACATCAGCCCGAAGAACGCCGGGGCGTTGCCCGGCTCGGGGATGTGGTTCCAGCTGTAGATGATGACGAGCACGACGATCACCATCGACAGCAGGTACAGCGGCAGGCTCAGCCCATCGAGCCCGACGATGTAGCGGCTCTTGATCACCGGGATCCAGGCGCGGTCGGCGTAGAACTGCAGCTTCGCGGCTTGGTCGTACTTGAACTGGATCGCCGTGACAACGCCGACCACGAGCGTCACCACCGATACGACGAGCGCCACGAGCCGGGCCGCAGCGACGTTCGTCTTCGGGATGAAGAACATGCCGATGACGCCCACCAAGGGGAGGAAGATCCCCAGGCTGAGCAGCGCGTTGTTCTGGGTCAGGTGTTCCATCGGAAACCGGGCTCCTACTTGAGCTTCACGAAGAGGACGAAGGCGAGGGCGGCGAGCGTGGCGGCGCCGAAGAGCAGGCC
>JAYUAM010000272.1:0-4950 GCA_043741295.1 Acidimicrobiia bacterium | reverse complement strand
GGGGCCCGAGGCCGAACCCCATGTGGCGGTTGCCTGCGCGGTCGATGTCGACGGCCTCCACATCCTCGAACGTCGCTGGGTCGAGCCCGGCGGCCGGGAACATGAGCATCACGCGCTCGCCGGCGCGGAGCTGCTGCCCGTGGAACTCGGCGTCCCGGGTGATCGTGCGGTAGAGGCCGTACGACGGGCTCTCGTGACGGAGGAACTCCTCCGTAGCACTCATGATGAGGGCCGGATCGTCGGCCAAGCGCTGGCGGAGCGCGTGATCGGTATCGAGGATCTCGATCACGTTGCCGGTGAGCCCTGCCGTGGTGTCCATTCCTCCGAGCAGCAGGAGGAACGACATCATCACGATGCCGGCGTCGTCCATCGACTCCCCGCCGGGCCTGGAGGCGATGATGTCGGAGAACAGGTCGTCGCGCGGGGCCGCCCGGCGCGCGGCGAGCTCCGTCATGATGCTGCCCATGATGTTGCCGACCGCGGCCTCGGCCCTGTCCGGGTGGTCGGTGCGGTCGTGAATGGTGGCGTGGATCCACTCGATCCACTCCGGCCAGCGCTCGGGCGCCCAGCCGAGCTTCTCCAGGATCCAGCGCGCCGGGAGCGCGGTGAGCAGGTCCTGCGACAGGTCGCACGAACCCCGCTCGATGAACGCGTCGATCAACTCGGTGCAGATCTCGCGCAGCCGGGGCTCGTCCTCGGCGGCGCCCGACGGCGACAGCCGGGCGAGCACGACGCGCCGGTACTCCTTCACCATCGGGCCATCGACGTCGATGGGAAGCAGCGGGATCTCGTACGCCGCCGACGGCACGCCCTTCGGGCACGCGCTGCTGTGGACGGAGCTGAACAGCTCGGTGTCATGGACGGCGTCGTACACGGCCTCGTAGCCGTAGATCGCCCAGTAGCCCCCGTGCGCCTGCGACCAGCCGAGCGGGCAGCCGCTCGCGTGAAGCCGACGGACGACGGCCTTGTTGTCGTCTCGGAACTCGGCGTCGTGGTGATCGAAGTCGATCAGGTGCCGCCCGGAGTCGATCGTGGTCATGGTGGTTCCCCCTGCCTGCGGCCGCGTCGCTGACCTAGTAGTCGATGATGATCGCCCGCTCGGGGCACTCGCTCGCGGCGCGCTCGAACACGGCCAGCGGAACGGTACCGACGGCGCTGGGGCTCACTTCGGCGCGGTCCTCGAGGTTGAGGAACACGAACGCCTCCGGAGCCCTCGCCAGGCACCGAGCGTGCCCCTGGCACCGGTCCGCGTCCACGTACACCTTCATGCATGCACCCTTCGATCGGCACGGTCCCCGACCCAGCTTGACACATTCGTCAAGTGGGCGGGAGCACACGTCGACGAGCCCGCTCAACCGCCAAGGCGGAGGCCGGGGGCCCGCGTCCTGAACACGTCGGTGGCAAAGATCACGCCGAGCTTCGTCGCGTCCCACCGCGTGCCACCGTTGGAGATCGTGACCGCTTCGTTCCAGCCGCCCATGAGGTGGATCCGCTCGCCCATCGCGCGGATCACCTGACCGCTCACGTGGTCGGCCTCATCGCTCGCCAGCCAGGCGGCGACGGGGCAGCAGTGCGACGGGTCGAGAGGGTCGAACTCGTCGTCGGGGATCTCGTCGGGCTCGCGCACCGCGGCCCCCGACACGCTCGCCGAGATGCGGGTGATGCCGCCCGGCCCGATCACGTTGGCGGTGACGCCGATCTTGGCGAGCTCGAGGCTGAGCGTCTGGGTCAGCCCGACGATCGCCGCCTTCGCGGTGGCGTAGTTGGTCTGGCCGAAGGGTGCCGAGGAGCCCGGCCCCCGACGTGGTGTTGATGATCCGACCACCGACGACGGCCTCGCCCGCCTTGGCGCGCTCGCGCCAGTGCTGGGCGGCGGCGCGGCAGACGAGCCAGGTGCCGCGGACGTGCACCTTCATCACGAGGTCGAAGTCGTCGGCCGACATGTTCCAGATCGCGCGATCGCGCACGATGCCGGCGTTGTTCACGATGATGTCGAGCCGGCCGTAGGCATCGATGGCCTGCTGAACCATCCCCGCCGCCTGGGCCTCGTCGCTGACATCGCCGTAGTTGGCGGCGGCGCGTCCCCCGCGCGACTCGATGATGCCGACGACGACGTCGGCATCCCGCCCGGCACCCTCGCCGGCGACCGTCGAGCCGAGGTCGTTCACGATCACGGCGGCGCCGTGCTTGGCGAGCTCGAGGGCGTGGCCGCGGCCGATGCCGTGGCCGGCACCGGTGACGAGGGCGATCTTTCCGTCGAGGAGGCGCGGCATCGGTCGGCTCGCTTTCTGCAACAACTGCATGGTGCGCATGGTGCGCATGGTGCGCATGGGCGCTGGACCCGGGGCGTGCGTGACACTAGCGTCAGATATGGTCGAGAGGCCACGAGGGGAGTGGGCGTGGGGGACGCAGTCGAGCGGGTCGAGGGCCTCGAGATCGAGCGTCACGACACGGGTGTGGTCGTCGTACGGCTGGCCCGTGCCGCGCGTCGCAACGCAATGGACGACGCCACGGCGAGGGCGCTGACCGGTCTGCTCGCCGACGCCAACACCAGCCGTGCCGTCCGGTCGATCCTCGTCACCGGCACGGGTGTTGACTTCTGCACGGGAGCCGACGTGGTGAGTGATCCCGACGCACCGAAGCCGAGCACGCTCGACTACCGCTACGCCACCGAGGATTACCGGCGGCTCTCCCAGGCGATGTGGGAGGTCGAGAAGCCGGTCGTGACGGCGGTTAACGGCACCGTGGCCGGAGCGGGCTGGCTGCTCGCCCTCCTCGGTGACATCGTGGTTGCCGACCGTGACGCGCGGTGGACGCACGTGTTCACCCGCCGCGGCATGGTGCCGCACACCGGCGACCCGTACTTCCTCGCCCGGATCATCCCGTTCCACCGGCTCAACGAGATCGCGCTGCTGAGCGACACGCTCACGTCGGCCGATCTCGACGCCTGGGGCCTCGTCAACCGCTGCGTGGCGGCCGAAGAGGTGCTGCCCACCGCGCTCGCGCTCGCCGAACGGCTGGACGCCGGGCCGACGCGCACGCTCGGGCTGACCAAACGCCTCTACCGCCGCTCACTGTCGTCGGACATGGCGACGGCATTCGAGGACGAGCGCAATGCCACTGCGCTCATCTTCCACGACGGCCGATCGTCGCGAGGGTGTCGCGTCGTTCGTGGAGCGCCGACCACCCGAGTTCATTGGCGACTGAGCCGGGCGAAAACGCCGTTTCCGGTCCGCCGCCGGCGGACTATCCTTTCCGGGGCTTCGATCAGGGGTTAGTCGTGGGGCCGTTCACAGGACTTCGGGTCATCGACCTCTCGCCGAACCGCGTCGGCGCGCAGGTCAGCCAGCTCTTCGCCGACTTCGGCGCCGACGTGATCCAGGTCGAACCACAGGGCGGCGCGGTGATTCGCCACCACGCGGCCTACCCGTTCTGGGCGCGGGGCAAGCGCAGCATCGTGCTCGACCTGCACGACCCGGCCGACCGCGGGGTGCTGCGCCGGCTGCTGCTCGGTGCAGATGTGCTCGTCGAGACGCACGAGTCCGGGCTGCTCGACGGGTTGGGCCTCGGCTATGCCGAGCTGAGCGCGCTGAACCCGAGACTGGTGTACACCTCGGTCACCGGCTTCGGACGCCAGGGCCCGTACGCCGCGGCGCCTGGGTACGAAGGCATCGTGGACGCCAAGCTCGGCGTCTTCCACACCTTTCGCCGAATGACCCCGTTCGCTCCGCGGCCGCCTTTCGTCAACGTCCCGTTCGCGTCGTTCCCGGCCTCGCAGGTCGCCCTCCACGGGACGCTCGTCGCGCTGATCGAGCGCGAGCGCAGCGGGCGGGGCCAGTGGGTGGAGACGAACCTGCTGCAGGCGTTCACCACCCTCGACACGTGGGCGTGGTTCGAGCACCTGATCGCCGACCGCTGGCCCGAGGCCTTCACGAAGTCCGACCCGTACGACGCGGAGGGGCGCCCGGCCAGCCCACTCACCTTCATGCTGCTGGTGTGCCTCACCAAGGACGGCTACTGGCTCCAGTTCGCGGCCGTGGCGCCACACCTCTTCGCTGCTCACATGAAGTCGCTCGGGCTGGCCTGGATGTTCGCCGACGAGGCGTGGAAGGGCCTTCCCACGTTCGGCGACGACGCCGAGAAGCGCATGGATCTGTGGACGCGCATGCTGGAGGCGTCCCGGTCGAAGACGCTCGCCGAATGGAACGAGGTCTTCGACAACGACACCGACGTGTTCGCCGAGCAGTTTCGCAACGGGCCGGTGGCGCTCGCGCACCCGCAGCTCGTCCACGACGCCATGGTCGTTGAACTCGTCGATGCCGAGGTCGGCCTGGTGCGCCAGCCGGGCGCGATCGTCAAGGCGACGCGGACACCGGCGGCGATCACGGCCAGCGCGCCGCGGCTCGACGAGCACCGCGCCGAGATTCTGGCGCTCGCCGCCGAACCGCTGCCGACCGCGCCCGCCACAGCCGGCACGGTGAGCGACGACCTGCCACTCGCTGGCGTCACCGTGCTCGAGCTCGCCACGCTGTTCGCCGCGCCCCACGGCACGACGATGCTGACCGACCTGGGCGCTCGCGTCATCAAGGTCGAACCGCTTGCCGGCGACCGCATCCGAGGCATCATCCCGTTCCCGGAATCGGGCGGGGCGAAGGTGATGCAGGGCAAGGAGTCGATCGCCGTCGACATGAGCTCGCCGGAGGGGTTGGCCGTCATCCGAGAGCTCGCCCGCACCGCCGATGTCGTCGTGCAGGGCTATCGGGCCGGCTCGATGGCCAAGCTCGGTCTCGACTACGCCGCGATACGCCTGACGAACCCGGACGTCGTGTACGTGAACGCACCGGGCTACGGCGTCGACGGGCCGTACGGCCGCAAGCCCGCCTACGCCCCGAGCATCGGGGCCGCCACCGGCATGCCGCTGGCCAACGTCGGCGGCACCGTCGAAGAGCG
>JAYUAM010000271.1:0-2032 GCA_043741295.1 Acidimicrobiia bacterium | reverse complement strand
GTCGGGCAGGCCGTTGTAGGTGCGCAGCTCGGAGATCCACCACTCGTGGTCGTCGGCGGCGAAGTAGACGTACAACCGCATCGGTAGCCCGTGCTCCTGCCACTCGACCTCGAGTGTCTGGTAGTGAGGGTCACCCGGGTCGCTGTGCAGTTGGAGCGCCGGGTCGGCGCCGACGAAGCGCTGGCGGCCGACGTCGATCGTGACGGCACCGGCCGTGAGCTCGACGTACTTCGTCGACCAGTGGACCCTCGGCGCGCTCGCGGCGCCTCGACTTCGCACAGTCGGTCGAAGCGTCAAAACGGCGACGATGCCGGCCACGAGAACGACAGCCGCAGCGACGAGCACCAGCGAGCGTCGATCATGCCTCCCCGTGCCGTGCGACGACGTGGACCGCGCGTACTCGTTCCAGCTGCGACTCGTCGGGCGCACCTGTGCGGCCTGGTCGGCGAACAACTGGCGCAGGCGATCTTGGAGATCGCCGGGCGGGGCGGTCGGACTCATCGGGGGAGCTCCTTCGCGAGGCGGGCCAGGGCCCGGGCCGACAGCGACTTGACGGTGCCGGCGCGCACGTCGAGCGCTTCGGCGATCTCAGCCTCGGACAGGCCGAGGTGGTAGCGGAGCACGAGCACGGCCCGCTGGCGGGACGGCAACCCGGCGACGGCATCAGCGAGCTCGGACGTCGCAAGCTCCACCGAGGCGGGTTCGACGAGCAGCGGGAGCTTGGACTGGTGCACGCCGGCGTGCCGCTGCCTGTTGCGACAGACGTTTACGAGCGTGACGCGCAGGTAGCCGCCCGGGTTCCGTGCACTCGCCCAGTGCGGATAGACACGGACGAACGCGTCCTGGGCGACGTCCTCGGCCGCCGTCGTCGACTGGGTCAGGAGCGCGGCGAGACGCACGGCGCCGCTCCACTCGCGCTCGTAGAACTCGGCGAACCCGATCGGCGCGGCGACGACGGAGCCGTCCGGTTCCGTGCCGTCAGCTCCCGCACCACGAGTCACACCTACTTCGACACCTCACCGATCGGTTCCGTTCCCGTGAGCCGACTCAGTCGGCGGAACCTCGCTCGACGATCCACCGGTGCGACTGGCCCGTGATGTTCGCGACGAGCTCGAAGTCGGCGTCGTAGTGCAGCACTGCGAGGCTGCGGGCCTCGGCCACTGCGGCGACGAGCGCGTCGACGAGCGACAGGGCGCGGTGTTGCCCGCGTTCGGCGAGCAGGTGCTGGAGCTCGATCGCTCGTCGATGGTCGCCGTCGGTCACAGGAGCGCGCTCGAATGCGTCGAACCGCTCCGTGATCGCCCGATGATCGGCGAGGCTGCGAGCGCTGAAGCCAAGCTCGAATACCACGGGCGCACAGACAGCGACGGCACCTTGGGCAACCAGCGGTGCGAACGCCGCCCTCACCGCAGGCTTCGCCAGGCGGGCGAATGCGCTGGTGTCGGCGAGATACGCGGCTCGGCCCACTCAGGCGTCGCCGCCCCACGCTGCGTCGATCGCGCCGAAGTCGAAGCGGCCCTCGTCGCCGAGCAGGGCAACCAGTTCGAGACGGCGCTTCGCGTTCACGATCTCCAGCAGTGAGGCGTGGATCGTGTCGCGCAACGTGCTCGTACCGAGGATGAGCGCAGCCTGGTCGGCGATATCTCGGTCCACCTCGACAGATGTCTTGGTCATGAGCCAACGATATCCGACCCCGACTAGCGCGGCAACGCCCGACGTCAACTTCGGAGCGATGACCTAGCTCGGTGCGACGATCGCTCCGAAGTCAGCCGTCAGCCATCAGCCGAGGGTGCCGGGGATGTCGATGAAGTTGTCGCCTCGGTAGTTGGACGCGGGGTCCAGGTCGGCGGTGACGAACCCTTCGAACCGGTTGGCGGTCACTCTGACCGGCACGGCCGGCGAGCCGGCGGAGCCGGGCACGAGCGCGGGGTAGTAGAACCTGATCGGCACGTTGCGGTGGCCGCTGTCGTCCCCCACTGGCGATCGGGCGATGAAGGTGTTGTGATCGATCACCACGCTGTGCGCCCGCGCC